>JAQWBM010000057.1 GCA_028706405.1 Eubacteriales bacterium | reverse complement strand
CGTAAATCCATTACGTGATTACTGTGCACTTTATGGCGAAAATCTGTGCATTTTACTTGACTGCTTACAGTAGGAAAGCTATCGAAGATGTTTTGCGTGATTTAACCACAAAAGGCTTGATTCACATACTGAAAATCCAACTCGTAAAAAAGCAAGAAAAGCATGGCAAATTGACATATGATAGTACTCCTATCAACCCGACCTTGACGGCGAAGAAGGCATCATAGAATTTGATTTATCCAAGCCCGCCCGTAATGGTTACACCATAGAAAAACTCGCCGAATGGGATACGATGATTTCAAACAAGTATGCCTGCCGTGTTATTGATGAGGTTGCAAAGATGCAGAAACATGGCGAGTTTGTGAGTGAGTTTGTAAGGATGTTGTATTAAGTCAGTGCCACCACTCGTGGTTTTAGAAATACAGGAAAACATCGCATAGCACGTACGACATAAAATATCATATCATATGAATAACGAATTACTGAAAAGCGGTAATAACAGGGAAGATAGCGGAAAGGACACGAATATTACAAATAGGATATAAAGGATTGAACAAGCAATACTGGGGAAAGTACTTGCGGATATGAGGGTGTTTTGTAGTGGAAATGTAACAGATGAGTTAATTGCCGAATATATTTACAACCAAGATATGCTGAAAATATGAAAAATGATAACTTTGGGGTTAGCGAACTTTAGTCGGCTGGAAGCCGCCACCGAAACCACCGGCTTCCAGCCGGTGGTGATTCAGTTTACAAATGCACTAACTACGGTCATTCTGAAGCAAAATATATTTTAATATGACTATAACCACAGAAACAGCGATGCCGAAGCATAACATCCAACGAAACCATATCAGGTTGATTGTAATAAAATAAATGCCTACAGCAATTAATACGGGGAGAAGATATTTCGCAAGAGTTATGAAAGTAATTTGAAAATCCTTGATCACATATTTGGATATAAAAAAATGGAATAAAAAAAGAGCCATATAGGATAATAAGGTTGCAAAAGCTGCGCCAAATACAGTAAACTTAGGTATCAAAGTAAAGTTTAAAAAAATATTAATTAAAGCGGCTATAATGGTGCCGATTGAAATCCAAATCGTACTTCTTTTATAGAACTCATAATTGACCGGGAAACTGTATAAAAACATAAAGAAAAAGCCTAAAGCAATAATGGGTACGGTATAGATGCCTGTCCAATATTCAACGGGAGCCATGATCTTCACGATTTCGGGAGATATTAGTATGAAGCATATTGTCAGGACGGTAAAAATGCCGCAATATTTGTTGGTCATGTCAACAATTGATTTTTTATCATTTTGCTCGCATTTATCATAGTACCAAGGTACCCAAGCGTAATTGAATGCTAACCAAAGCATATTGATAACAGCGCCAATAGTATGTGCATATCCATAAATACCCACATTGTAATTAGCATCTACGGTTAGTATTTTCAGCATATAGCGATCCGACTGTCCTAAAACAATCTGTGACAGGCTATGCATAATCAGTGGCAGAGTTAATGAAAGACAAAAAACCGCATATTCTTTTTTTATAAAAGTCTTGCCCTTTATAAAAACATATATAAGGACAATAGCTCCAATTATAATGCAGCTGTATAAGGTTCCATAAATTTTTCCGTAATATTTGGTTGATCCATCTTGAAAAAGAACCAATACGACTGACAAAACAACGGATAAAATCGTAGAGATAAAAGAAAGCAGAAAGTATTGTTTGTGCTTTTTTTCAGCAACAAATTTGGATAATAGCATTTGAATTGCTGATTGAAAAAAGCTTGTTAAAATTAACGCTATGAAAATGCTTTTAGGTATTTGTAAAATCGAACAGAAAAAATCTGAGAAAGTAAGGCCTATCGTCATTAAAACAAGAAAGTTTAACAAACCAATGCTTTGAATTGACGATACATATTGATTGATATTCAATTTACCATATGCAATGAGTGCATTATTAATAGAGCCGTGTATTTGCAGTGTAATAAAAGTGCTGAAGACAGTTGCCCACATGGTGCAGATTGACAGCATGCCATAATTATCAACAGACATTAATCGCGTAAATATGGGTGTTAACAGAAAATTTATTCCTTGTACCAATACAGTACCCATTACATACCAAATAATACTGATAAATCCATTATTACTTTTAAATAAACTAATAAACAATTTTTTAATTATTACTCAGCTCCAAACATGCAGCAACTGCTGCTTTGAATTCATCAATGTTCTCAGGCACAAAAATTCTTTTTTCATTTCCGTATCTAGTAATAAATTCCGTTAAAAAGTGTTCAAGTTTTGGTACATGAGGAGTTATGGTGTCACCTAATAGTTTATGAGTTAAAATTAATTTTGGCCGTTGGCCAAACAATAAGAAGGGGGTAAATAAAGTTGTGGAAAATACAGAAATTAAAATTTTATCTTCTATATTATGGTCAAATAAAAAGACTTCAAAAGGAGTCCTATCTTTTAATAAATATTCTTTTGGACAACAATCATAATCGTCCGTTCTTGGATGCAGTTTTATTATAGTAGAATCAAGCTTGCCTAGCTCATCAATTTTACAAAATATTAAACGTTCGGATTGTTCTATTACAGATTTGACATTGTCGTCCACTTTCTCTTGAAAATAGACGATCTTTTTTTCTTCAATCTTATCAAGAGTATTTGGCCATATAGATCTCATTATGGTCCTAAATCGGGCATTATTGTAATCAAAATGGGGAATCGGCTGTGGTTTTAGATGAAGATTTGAAAAAACCAATTCCGGGACAAATACATACAGAGTATTAATAATTGATAAATATATTTTCCTATTCATTATTTTTAAAATCAAATCCACTTTTTTGGGAGGTGTATAAATATCACCAAAATAGGAACCTACTCCATCATCACCAAACGCAAAATTACAAGTACAACCTTGTTGAATTGATTTTTTTATAATTAATGTCGCATTAATAAAGTCATATGCAAAAAAAATAAATTCATCAAAGGTAAAATGGTTATATATCGATCGTAATTCTTTACAAGGGAATACAATCCCTACAATTCTCCTTATTTTAGCTGATAAGCTTTTATTATTCAATTTTATTATAATAACCTCTTCAAACAAACCTGTAGATTCCAACCGTTCTTTAAGGATTTCAACCCCTTGAAAATGATTTAGTATATAAATAGTTCCTTGCATTTCGGAATATTTTGTTAACATTAAATTAACCGCTACCATTACATGGTAGGAGGTGGCACAATAAAACCCTATTTTCATTCGGTTACTTCCTTTATTGAATTTCCACAATAAATTAGCAGATAGCCTGCATAGGCCCAAAAGATCGCTTGAAATATGTTAGCGCCTAAAAAGAGAATGTTCGTTTCGAATAAATTATTAATTAATATGTATGTCACAACCGCTATCGCAAAGGCGGCAATACAATTTGAATAAACAATTTTCCTTGCTTTTAAAACTTTTATAATGCACATTACTAAGAATATAATAAATAATACGAATGAAATTGGTCCACATTTTACTAGAATATGCAAATATCCATTATGGGTATTTCCGTCGGCATAATTTAAATATGTAATATCTTTTTGAGTCAAAATACCATCTGCCAAATACTGAGTGCCTTGCTCCTCTGTAATAGTAGATCCACCAAATCCCCAAACGTAATCTGTCTTTAGAAGTTTTAAGCTAGCAACCCATATATCAAATCGTTTATTTGATATATCAATATCTTCTCGAGTAGTTTCAATACGATTCAAATCCACTCGAGTAGTTTCAATACGATTCAAATCCACGCTATTTGCACTGGACTCGCAACTGGTTTCATTGCTAACAATATACGGAACATATGACATAGTATATCTTACAAATGGAATAATAGAAATAAAACATACTACAGTAAGTGTGATAGCGATCATGCAAGTTACGATGGCTGTTATCTTACTATTTAAAAATACAAACTTGCATTGCAATGGCTTGAAGATAAAAAATATTACGATTGCAGCAATGCAGCAAACATAGGTGCCACGGGAGTTGGATAGTGCGTTATATATAATTGATAAAATGATTACAACGATGTAAAACGTGGTTTCTATCTTTTCAACTTTTTTTTTCAATCCAAATAAATTGATAAGTGCTGCCACAATAGCTAGTGCAGAATAAGTTCCACCTACATTAGGGCTTGAAAAAACTCCAAATAAACGATTTTCAAAAAAGCCTAAATTGATGGTGTAATCTCCGCGGGAAATTATTTCAATATGAGTATTTGTTATAAACCAAAAAATTGATACAGTTAATGCAATGAATACCACTGCACAAAAACATCTGTTTAACCATAAAATTTCTTGCTTTAAATTGTCTTTGTTTTGGTCATCATTTATAAATACAAATATACAAATAGCCGTAAAACCAAGTGAAATCAAATTACTGATGCCATCCATTTTGAAATTTATTAAAAAGCTCACAAAGCATACTCCAAGAAATAGAACCAGTATGACAATAATGGGATCTTTTAATAATTTAAATTTTCTACAGATTATATCGTTAAGAAGGATAATGCCTCCCCAAACGGTAAATGTCATTAACAGTATTTTACTAATATTTGTAACATTAATAAGTGGGATCATATTTATTGCTAAAAATGTAATATATATTACCTTGAAATAAGATTTATTTAGTAAGGTTTTTATAAGTATATGATTTTGCAAGTTTATATCACTCCAAAATACTTCTTGATTATGAATTCTTGAACTTTCCACCGTATATTCAACGGAAATTTTTCATATGGTTACTTGACTATTTTGGGGATATATTCGTAAGCCTCAGAAAATTCCGGTTTGTTTTCATATAAGTATTTTGCGATTACTTGCATGAATTCAAAGTCAGATTCTCCATCGATATCCAGCACACCCGTATCCATCATGACAACAATTTCCGCGCGACGGTTCTTGACCTCACTGCTATGTATATAGTTGCTGCTATATGCATAAATAGATGCGTTCATATCATAAATCTGAGGGGCTTGTTGCCGTGAAACAAAGTTGCTTGGTATCACAACAGTATAACATGTATCATTTTTCATAACCATGTTAAAATAAGGATTCCGTCTGGCTTCGGTAACGGTAAATACAACATCTACATCCATTTCTATTTTCTTATCAATCGTGTTTTTTAAATCTTCTACTGTTCGCAGTGGGGAAGTAATATCCAAATCGACCACGATATCATATCGGGTTTGATAATGCTGTTCCGCCCGAATGGCACAATCTTTAATAACATCTAATTTTCCAACAAAATCACCGGAAAGATTTTCCGCACGATTAATGATAAACACTTCATTATTAACATTTTGAAAGAGGGTAATCAGTTCCAAACTATCGGTACTCAATGCAATATCGGTACGATTAAACGCAGTACCATACTTATTCAGATAAAGTTCTATAACGGATAGTGTATAGTAGGGAAGCGGATACCCTAAAAAGTCGCGTATATTTTTATTTTTAACGCCTTTTGAACCGGCACGTCCGCAAATGGTAAATAAAATATTCATCAATCAGGTTCTCCCTTTGTAAGCTTAAGAATTTGCAAAGCCAAATCGAGTGGATTATGATTTATGGCTTTCCCCTCAATCATATCAAAAAAACAGCTGATTTCATTTAATTGATAATCGTTACGTTGCTCAGACAGGTCAATTGTTTTATGGGTTTTCAGAAAATGGATCTGATTGCGAATAAAATCACCAACTACCACATCATCTTGTATATACAGCTCCACTTCTCTTCGTTGATAACGCCCGAAGTAATCTAAATGTAAGCTGATCAATTTATCAGGATACTTGCCAATATACACAGACAAATCATCCGTGTCAATTTCTAAACGGGAATAGGTTCCTTTTAAGTTATAAACAAAATCAGGTTTCCCGAACAAATAGCATAGATAGTCCCACTCGTGAATCAAATCAATGGAGACCCCGCCTCCCAGTTCTTTTCTCGCACTGTAAGTATCCCGATAATCTGTATTTGGCCTCCATTCAGGCAGATAGCTTGAACAAATTGCCCGGGCGCTGAACACCTCATTGTTTTTCACAAATTTCTTCAGATACCGGGTCACCTTCATATATCGCATCGGACAAGCAACATAATAAACGTTTTCAGGCGTTAATTCCAGTGCAGACAAATCAATATCCGAACGATCAAAAACAGGCTTTTCAATAAACATATGCTTTGTTTTTTTTCGAATATTCAAAACAGTTTCATAATGCAATCTGGTTGGATTTGTAACAAAGGCAACATCATAATCGGATGGAAGAGAATCAATTTCCGTATATTGTGTATCAATCAATTGCAGAATATCTGCTTGCAAGGGACCATCGCTGCTTCTAAGGGCATCAATGGTATATGAAACCCCGCGGGAACATAAAATTTTTGTGATGTTCTTCAAATGACGGCATCCGATAGAGCCTAACCCGATTATGCATATTTTCATAGGCATTCCCTTTCAATCCGGTCTATTATATTCAACACATAGTAGTCATCCTTAAATCCATACGGAGCGATCTTCTTTTCATCCATTACCGCAAAGAATTCTTCAATTTCTTCCAAATACGCGTTTTCGGCAATACTTGCGCTATATCCCTCTAGTTTATCAATTTTGTCATATAGCTGAATGGTTTCCCATTCTTTTTTTTGGATATCCAGTTGCTTTAAGCTATCCGGTTTTCCTCCCCAAGTTAAAAAGAGATCTTCGCCCATTACTTTCAATTCACGTAATGGCTCTCTTGCCATTACATCCGCAATGAAAACGCCCATGTGTCCGTTTTCATGAACGAAGGTAATAATGAAACTATCAGGATAGTCAATATTCAAATCTGTTATTTTAGATTTCGCTGTTTTTATTTCGGTGACCTTTCCAAAGGTCTTTATGATCCAAGGCAAATCAATCGCCAGAATTTCACGGCAACCATTGGAACGTTTATCGCCCAAAAAGAAATTTTTATAGCTTTCCCATGGATGCCAGTCAGGGAGATATTGACCGACATGATAGGTATACAGCAGCTTGTGTGTGTATCGGCTGACCTGTTCTTTTACATATTTAATTTCGTTGCGATAAAAAAATGTTGAGGATAGAAATAAAGTAAGGCCTTTTTTTTCTGCTAAGCGGATATTTTCATCATAACCGTCGTTCACCAAATTAATTTCCGTAAAAATATGCAGCCCATATCGCAGGCATTCGTTAATGATTTTATTATGAGACAAAGGGGAGGAACAAACAAAAGCACAGTCCGGCTTTATTTTTTCAACCGAGATTTGGATTGTTGAAAAAGTTGCGATTTTATATTTTTCCTCGCAATCAACCCTGCGTTCTTTTTGCATATCTACGCCAATAACCAGATGGTCTTTAAAATGATTTTGGATTAAGCGAATCCGCCTTTTTCCCATTGAGCCTAAACCGATCACTAAAATTTTCATGGATTCACCTTAAACTCTACATCATAAAATTTCTTTTTCATATTGATATCGCTACTGAATAAGAATTTTTTCATGACGGATAACATTTCATTGGAGGCATTGCCGTTTCCATATAGATTTTTAACATTTTTACAAAAACTTCTGAACACAGGATCGTTTGATTTTTTGATGGCAGCCGTTATTTCTCCCGAATCAGGTAACGTGTTCAGGATGCTTTCCGCTTGCAGCCGTCCTTTTTGGCGATCACCGATATTAACGGTGGGAATGCCAAAGGAAGGGACTTCAATAATACCGCTGGAAGAATTTCCGATAGCCATAGCAGCATGACTCAATGCGGATAAATATCGTTTCATCCCTAGTGACGTAACGGCGATCATATTTTCTTTTTCGGCTGCATAACGGTCAATCATGCGATTGATTTCTCGTCCGCCATCATCGGCATTTGCTTTGGTAAAGATAAAATTCATAAAAGGGAAAGCGTCCAGCGCACGAAACAGCTGTTCGCACTGTGCGCGAGCCGTATCGTTTTCCAGTGTAACGGGATGGAATGTCACAAGGGCAAATGGTTTTTCTGACAATGAGAAACCAAGAGAGGTTTCCAATTCTTTTAGGGGCATCCGTTCCGTATTCAAAATATTTTCTATTCCGGTAGAACCGGTATTAAACACATGATCGGGATGCTCGCCCAGCTGTATCACACGTTTACGGTGAGTTTCATTTGAAACGAAGTGGATATGGGACATTTTTGTAATCGCATGACGAAAGCACTCATCTACCGCTCCTTCGGTAGTTTCTCCTCCATATAAATGGGCAATGGGAATGCGTTCGTTCACAAGAGCACTGCCTGCTGCAAAAATTTCAAACCGGTCTCCCAATATCACGGCCATATCAGGCCGGTTATCTTTCAGATAATCGGCAAACCCGATCATAGCAAGTCCCATTGATTTTGAAACGGCACTCGGTGTATCGGAGCCTAACAGTATTTCTATTCTTTTTGAAATGGGGATATTTTCTTGTATGATTTCCTGTTCCGTCATTCCAAATTCAGAGGACAGATGCATTCCTGTCACAACAAGCTGCAGCTCCAATTCCGTATCCTGCCGGATTTTTAGAATCAAAGGGCGAAGCAATCCGTAATCTGCGCGGGTAGAGGTGATCACACATATTTTTTTCATAACTGAATCAACTCATCTTCTTGAAAATCTCGGCCGGCTGTTTTCCCTAACACCTCAAACCACTTCATTGGAGAAATGCCATTACCGGGGCGCTTAACGGTGATATTGCTTTCTGTGAAAACATCCCCTGCTGAAATCGGCGTTTTGGCTATAATGCTTTTTCGCGCCACTGCCATGTTTTTCAGTTCGGCCGGCATAGGCCTTTTCACGCCGTCGCCTATTGCGGCTTCAATGTTCCGGATAGCGGATACCATCTCTGCCAGCTCGGCTGGCTCCAAACTGGCTTTGTGATCAGGGCCTGTCATATTTTTGTCTAATGTAAGATGCTTTTCAATCATAGTTGCACCCAATGCAACTGCCGCTATGGCCACTTCAATCCCTTTGGTATGATCGGAATACCCAACTTGCAGCCGGAATTTATCCCGCAGCGTTTTCATTGCCACTAAGTTGACATCTTCGTAGGGCGCAGGATATTCGGTTGTACAATGGAGCAAAGAAACTTCACCTGTGCCGTGTTCTTTTAAAACAGCGATAGCAGTGCCTATTTCGTCAATGGTACACATACCGGTAGACATGATAACAGGCATATGCGTGTTCGCAATTTTAATAAGATAAGGAAGGTTTGTTATTTCACCGGAAGGGATTTTCCAATATCTCATACCGATTTCCGCTAAAAATTCAACGCTTTCCATATCAAACGGAGTGGATAAAAAACAGATTTGTTCTTGATCGCAAACTTTTTTCAATTGGCGAAATCCATCATATGAAATCTCCAATTTTCGCAGCATGCTTTTTGATGATTCCGCAGCATCTGTATTTTTTACCTGATAGTCTGCTTTAAGTGCAAATTTTGATACTAAATTATCCGCAATGAATGTCTGAAATTTCACAGCATCTGCTCCGGCTTGTTTTGCGCGCGATATCAATTGCTTTGCTGTTTCCATATCACCGTTATGATTGACGCCGACTTCGGCAATAATAAACGTCTTAGACATGGCGCACCTCTTTACACGGATTTCCGTAGGCAATCATGTCGTCAGATATGTTGTTCAACACAACACTTCCCAACCCGACAACTGCGTTTTTTCCAATTAAAAGGCCTTGCTTTATCACGCATCCGGAAGCGATATGCGTATGTTCCCCTACTTGAACATTTCCGCAAAGGACGGCACCCGGAGCAATATGGGCAAAAGCACCAATGCAACATTGGTGCTCAATAATAGAACCCGTATTAATGATCACTCCGTCGCCGATTTTTGCTTCTGCATTGATACAGGCATTTTTACCGACATAAATACCTTTTCCCAAGTGGATTTGCGTTCCCAGCGCAGCTGTGGGATCAATAATATTGGGAATATGAAAGCCGAGCGACTCTATTTTCCGAAACAGAGATATCCGAAGGTCGGGTGAACCGATGCTTCCCAGTGAAACAAAAGCATCCGTAAAGCCATTCTGCATGAGGTCGTTTAAATGGTCGTCACAACCTATACAAGCAATTGTCATTACGGAAGTCCCTATTTTTTCTTTTAGATCTATGATAGCAATGTCATCATAAACTGTTTGCTGTGATTTTAAGGTATCAATAATTGACAGGCAATGGCCGCCTCCGCCGACTAACAAGAGTCTCTTACTCATCAATATGCAACCTCTTCTTCATTTTTTCCATCTCATCCATTTGTCCCATATCAGACCATTGAAATTCACTGATAGGATAAATGCCGATATTTTCATTGTTATTTTTACATGTTTCAATAATATCGGTAATATGAATGAACGTATTTTCCGGAATATAATCGAAGATTCTGGGTTCGGCAAGATACATTCCTGTATTTGTTAAAAATGGAAAGGAAGGCTTTTCTGATATGGAGGAAAGCCGCCCTTCCGTATTGACCTTAACAACGCCGTAAGGGATGGTCAGCTTTTTTGTTGCGCATACCATTGTCACCAGATTATTATTCTCAACATGTGCGTTATAAATCTTTTGATAATCCTCTTTGATCAGTATATCACAGTTTGTGATAAAAAAAGTCTGATCGATCTTCCCTTGCAGTAATTTCAACCCACCGCCAGTACCCAACGGGGAGTCTTCATCCGCAAAATGAACATGATATTGAATGTCCTCTTCCGTGAAGTAAGCTTTGATCATATTTTTTTTGTGATTTACAATCATGGTGAAATCATCACAGCCGTATTTCATAAATTCATTCATGATATGTTCAGAGATGCTAATTTCCCCAACAGGGATCAATGCTTTTGGCAATACCTTTGTATAAGGATATAGACGCGTGCCCTTCCCTCCCGCCATAATAACAACGGGAGCCCCGATATTGCCTTTCGGTTGCTTTTGCTTTTCGCCTAAAAACACTGTGGAAATCAGGCAGCCTGATTCATCGAGAACAGGCAAACAACGTATTTTTTTCTCCTGCATAATTTTCTGCGCATGATCAATCTGTTCTTTTCGAACATAGGTAAAGCTATAGTTTGCCGGTTCGGAAATCATGGACTCTAATTTACCGCCTCTTAAAATATGCCGGCGAATATCCCCGTCTGTTACAGTGGCTGTCATTACATTATTTTCGTCACAAATGAACACAACACCTTTAGAGGTCCTGTTCAGGACCTCCATGACTTGAATGATAGTCATTGTTTCGGGGACAATCAAATCTAAATAGTCTTGATTCGGTAGATTATTGATTTTCAAATTCATGGATCCTTTCGGCTACAGTATGCACATCATTTTCCGTAAGATTTGTACTGCACGGAATATTGACAATTGTATTCCAATATTCCACGGATTTGCTAATCTGCCAATGACAATTCTTTTCATAAGGTTTTTGTGTATGAATCAATTTCCATACCGGACGGGATTGAATGTTATTTTCCGTTAAAAATTGAATCAATTCATCACGTTTGGAGGATAAATAGCTGTAAAACCAATAGTTTGGACGAATATCTTTTCGAAAGGGCAAAAGGGATATTCCTTTTTCTTGATAGAGATGATAATTCCTTGTTTTAATCTCAATAAAGTTTTCCAGTTGTTCCAGTTGACCCAATCCGATCGCTGCCTGTAAATTTGTCATACGATAATTATAGCCGATCTCATCATGAACAAAGTACAAGGAATCTGTTTTCGCTTGGGTAGAAAGAAACCGGATGGTATCAATATACTGCTCATGAGGGGAAACCACCGCACCGCCGCCGCCGGTAGTAATGATCTTGTTCCCATTAAAGGAATAGACGCCGATATCACCGATCGTACCGGCATACTTGCCTTTATATGGCCCTTCCGAAATGTAACTTCCCAATGCTTCTGTAGCATCCTCAATTACTTTGAAATGATAGTGCATAGACAACGCCATTAATTTCTCAATGTTTGCCATATTACCGAAAACATGAACTACAATGACAGCCCGAACGGTTTTACCGCTTTTTGAATTGATCAATTTGCCGTTTTTGACCTTGCACTGCGTTTCTATAAAGCTTTCCAGCTTGTCCATATCCATACATAAAGTGTCGTCACAGTCCATAAAGATCGGTTCCGCGCCAACATAACGAACGGGATTTACGGCAGCAATAAATGTCAGAGTAGGCACAATGACTTCATCTTCCGGTTCTACTCCGCAGGCAAGTAAGGATAAGTGCAGTCCTGCCGTTCCGCTTTGGCAAGCGGCCGACTTAGGAACCTTCACATACTCAGATAGTTTTTGCTCGAATTCATTAATATAATAACCACCCGTAGAAACCCATTCGGCATTAATGGCGTTCAACGCATAGCTTGACTCATTACCCTTTAGATTCGGAACAGAAAGAGGTATAAAATCGTTCATTTTGATAGCATGGTGCCACATTCGTATACTCAACTCAACTACTACTTAAAGAAAATACATATTTTATCTACAATCGAGGATCAAAATTCGTAGTTAGACAGAAAAGAGATATGAATGAGCCTCATTGCTTAAGGCCACCTTTCATTTTGAAAGTATATGTAGATTTTAAAGGATTATTTGCTATCTTCCCAAACAGGGTTGATCAATACCCACTGACCGAATTCGTTTTTCTTGAATAAATCACGATTATAGAATTTATCAATAATTGCCCAGAATTCTGTTTCGGTATATCCAACAAAATCGCAGAAGTCTTCCACGCATTTCATATCAAGTGCATGATCTCTCTCTTTAACAACTTGTTTAGCTTCTTCTCTTGTTAACAATCCGTAACGAACAAATCTTGATGCATAATCAGTGGCACTGGCATGTCCGAATTTAGGATATTTAAGGAATGCATGAACCAGATATGCAATACTGTCCACTTGATCAAAATTCTCAGCCATCATTGTTCGATCCCATTCACCGGAAAGATCATGGAATCCCCTGCTTTTAGCAAAGATATAATTCTTATAGCTGTTCCATTCAACAAAATAACTTAAATAGATAGGATCTAATTTTTCGAGGTCTTCTTTGCTGGGCGCTATTGTCAGACTTAAGTCCTTCTCGGTAATATCACCGTCAAGCAACATTTCCAAAGGAATATCGGATGCAACGCCGTTTCCTATAATTTCTTTTGCCGAATACGTTTCTTTTGCATCTGCTCCGCCATACTCATAGCCAACATTTTCTCCATATACAATTAAAGGCGTATTAAATTTAATGGCCATACTCAATGGAAATGTATAAATCAGACGATCAACAAACCAAGTAGGTTTCCCGAGTTTTTCAAAGGTCTTTTTCATTACTTTTTTCTGAGTCCTGATATCCGGTTTTAATAAAACGATGGGACACCCGAATTCTTCAGAAATATTCTTCAAATTATGTTTTCCCGCTTCAGTCATTGTGAAATTATCTTCCACAGAAAACAGGATTGGATTCATCCCCATAAGTTCTTTCATAACATAGACTTGATAGTGGCTGTCTTTTCCACCGCTAACGGCGATAGCGCAATCATAACCGTCGCCGTTCATGCCGCGATATTTATTGCACAGCGTTTTCAGTTCTTCAAATCTTGCGTCATAGGATATGGATTTCTTTTTCTCATGTGTTCTGCATGCACTGCATACGCCTTTTCCGTCAAAGGTTATGCCGGGTCTGGTGTCCGGCATAACACATTTTTTACAATATTTCATATTCATTACAGCCTTCAAATTTATAAATTTACAGATTATACAGATCAACCTTATATGTATCCAAATGGGTTTTAAACCATTCGATGGTTTCTGTAATACCTGTTTCTAACGTATATTGGGGAGTCCAGCCGGTTAAACGCCGAATTTTTTCATTTGAGCCTAACAAACGATTGACTTCACTCTTCTCGGGACGAAGACGTGACTCCTCGCAAATGATTTTTGCAGATGGATGTATTTGGCCTATAATCTCATTTGCCAGATCACCCATGGAAATTTCTTTTTGCGTGGCAATATTGATCTCCTCGCCGATGGTTTTTATCGAGTCGGAAATGGCGATAAAACCGTTTACAGTATCATGGACATAATTAAAATCTCTGGTTGGAGTTAAGGAACCCAGCCGGATTTCTTCTTTTCCCGCTAAAAGCTGTGTGATAATCGTGGGGATGATTGCCCGTGCAGATTGCCTTGGCCCGTAGGTGTTAAACGGACGTACGATCGTAACAGGCAGAGAAAAGCTGCGATAAAAGCTCTCGGCAAGCCTGTCGGCGCCTATTTTGGTGGCTGAATAGGGAGATTGCCCTTGATAGGGGTGCTTTTCATCAATCGGTATATATTGGGCTGTTCCATATACTTCGGATGTGGAAGTAACCAGAACTCTGCTTGTTTCTAATGTGCGAGCGGCTTGAAGCACGTTTAATGTTCCTTTAATATTGGTATCCACATAGGAATCGGGTGAATGATAACTGAACGGAATGGCGATCAGCGCCGCTAAATGGAATACTTTGTCGATGCTCTTCATGGCTTCATGCACACCGTTGCAATCGCGGATATCCCCTGAGAAAATTTCGATCTCCTCTTTTATTTCCTTTGGGAGAGAATCAATCCATCCCCAGGAATTAAAAGAATTATAGTAAACGAAGGCCTTTACCTTATTTCCATTTCTGACAAGCTTTTCTGTCAAGTGGCTACCGATAAAACCATCGGCACCGGTAACTAAAATACTATCCTGCAACTTTATCATCCTATCTAACTGTTCGCCTTTATTTTTGCAAATATCTTGGCGTTTTGTGATTTGATCATGGAGACAATGCGGCCTTCCCAATATGTTAATGTTAAATTTTTCCGCTTTATAGGACATAACATCAATTTCATACACCTTGATTTGTGCTTGGCAATCTTGACGGTTTCAATCGCTTAATGATCTGTTATCATTTCTTTGATTATTCTTTTTTATCTTTAAGGGATAAATCACAATTTGATCAGGTCACATTTTTGATGCATCCGATTACCCGTTCAATATATCTGCGTGAAATTATTTCCTCGCTGCCGGAATCCTTGATTCCCCAGTAATTATACAGGTCCAGCATCTATTCGTCGTTGACTGGATAGTACGGTTCCATTCCATTTATCCAGTTAACAGGGTAACAGGAAGACGTTGAAGATAAATGTTGGAATATCCCTTTACCAGTTTTTCGTATATGTCACGTCCGACCAGACAAATAATACATATTATAACATTTAACACAATTTAAATCAAGGAAACTTTCACAATTTTACCACAACTTAGATGAATTTTTACAGAATAAACAAACCTATGGTTATTATCAGATATATTTCATTTAATGTGCTTGAAATTATTTGGATTAGATGCTCGTATATACTTTTTATGGATAACGATATTAGATTATGTTTAATAAATGGAAGAATTTCTAACATAAGTATGAAGCATAAAATTTAATGAAAGTGTCGAACAATGTCGAAATTTTCTGAATATGGAAATAAACCAAAAAATCGGCAGACGCATTACCTAACCGAAGGAGGCAGCGGACCGAAAGCGTTATCGGATGTGTGCATTGCAGTATCGGAATCCAAAACATTTAAAGTTCAGGAGATGTATCTGCCCGTGTACCACACGATATGCTCTGTTTTGGAAGATCATTTCTTTGCCGATTAATGTCATTTTTAAACCACGATGTACACCGAGGATAAAGGTGGCGGCAAATATCGCTCTCCCTACCAATATAAAAAAGAGGATTGCAAGTGCTCCCTTTGTCTTCACTATCAAAAAATAAAAGGTTGTACCGTATCAGGATGTCCCGTGTTGGATATTCGTATAATACTATTCTCAAATAAAAACGTAGATATCTTTGCGGTCTAGTTTTCGTCCCACCGCGTTGTCGTCGTCGGCGGGCGTTAGCCCGCTGTCCTCCTCCGCCTTGCGGGACAAAAACTATCCTCACAAA
>JAQWBM010000056.1 GCA_028706405.1 Eubacteriales bacterium | reverse complement strand
TATTATATCATACTGTTCTATATTGTTCTATATATATTGGCAATAAAATTAAAAAAATATCCTTTCCACCTCAGCAGTTGGAAGGATTACGAGAAAGTGATTTGCTTTTGGCCTGTCAAACAAGCGAGGCTGTTTTTTCTTTTAAGAATTAATGTTACTAATATATGTATTATATCAGATTATTAATGCTATTTCCAATGAAATAATCTTTACTGCTATAATTCTTTAATGTTCTGCCCTTATCTAAAGACTGTATGCATTCTTAAACAGCTGTCTCTGTTTGCATTAATATGTTATAATGATTTAAAAGGTGACAAGGGTGTGACACTATCCCTGTCCCCTTGCCAAACCAGTGAGCCAAAATCAGCGAACATGAAAAGGGTATAAATTATAGGGAAAGAAGGAATATGCTATGGGGAAAATTTTGAATGCATACATTCTGCCTCATCCGCCGATTATTGTTCCGGGGATCGGCATGGGAAGAGAAAGGAAAGCGGCCAAGACCATAGAGGCTATGCAAAAAGCTGCACGTGAGATCGGAAAGGACAAGCCTTCAACGATTATCTTGTCTACACCTCATGCCCCTTGTTTTCGGGATTACGTTTATATTTCCGATACGGAAGATTTGATAGGGAGTTTTTCAGCCTTTGGCAGAGCGGACATCGAATTAAAGTTAAAAAATAACATGACGTTATGTTCATTGATTACAGAAAAAGCCAAGCTTGCAGGAATCGATGCGGGCGGACTCAGTGAAGAGAGAAAATCAATATATAACATCAGCAACCAACTGGATCATGGAGCGCTGGTGCCTCTGTATTTCATTGCAAAGGAGCTGGAGAAGTTCCGTTTGGTTTGCTTATCCACTCCATTCCTTCCTCTCCGAAAGCTTTATGTTTTTGGGAAATGTATTCAGGAGGCGGTTGAGGAGCTCGGCGAAAATGTGACGTATATAGCAAGCGGTGATCTGTCACATCGCCTTGCTCCGGATTCTTCGATTGGATTTAGCCCCAAAGGCAGGGAATATGATGAATCTCTTGTGCAAAAGGTGCAGAAGGGTGATGTGGAAGGACTGCTGAACACTAAGGAAAGTGTTTTGGAAGAAGCAGGCGAATGCGGTACCCGGTCTATAGTGATGATGTTTGGAGCACTGCATAATAAGGAATTCAACACGGAGGTTTATTCATATGAAGGACCTTTTGGCGTTGGATATATGATTGCAAAGGTAAATGCAGCGGAAATTTAATAAAAACCAGGAAAGGAGATAGTACTATGGAAAGTGATTATGTAAAGCTGGCCAGAGAAACGCTTGAAACCTATGTACAGGACAGGAAAAAGCTGAACGTGCCGGATTGGGTCCCTCCTGAATTAAAAGACAAACGCGCGGGGGTTTTTGTTTCACTGAAGGCGGGAGATGCGCTAAGAGGCTGTATAGGCACAATTGGTCCGACCCGTATCAATGTTGCTGAAGAAATCATAAATAATTCCATAAGTGCAGGGACTTGTGATCCTCGTTTTCCGGAGGTCAAACAGTATGAATTGAAGGATTTGATTTATTCAGTCGATGTGCTTGGAGCTCCTGAAAGGATTGATTCGATCAATGAACTGGACGTTAAAAAATATGGCGTTATCGTTACATCCGGTTTCCGCCGCGGACTTCTCCTCCCCGACCTGGAAGGGGTCGACACACCGGAACAGCAGGTGGAAATTGCTCTGAATAAAGCTGGCATCATAGCATCGGAGCCTTATGAAATGCAACGATTTGAAGTGATACGTCATACCTAAAAAGGAGGCAATCGCATGTTTGACGGAAAAGAGGCGATGTTTTATAAGAAGCTTAAAGATAAACGTACTCTTTGCTTTCTTTGTCCTCACAACTGCAACATTCCGGACGGAGGGCACGGAATATGCGGAGTTCGCCAAAATATCGGAGGGGTTCTTTATGCTCTGAATTTTGGAGAGATTTCTTCAATTGCGATTGACCCTATTGAGAAAAAACCTCTTTATCGGTTTCATCCCGGAAGCTATATCTTGTCCATTGGATCCGTCGGATGTAACTTTAGGTGTCCCTTTTGTCAGAACCATCGCATTGCACGGGTAAAACCCCATGAGGTGAATACCTATAATGCAAACAGTTCTGAAATTGTGGAAAAAGCAGTTTCGCTCAGGGAGCAGGGGAATATAGGAATTGCCTATACTTATAATGAACCTACCATTTGGTATGAATTTGTCTATGAGACGGCAAAACTGGCAAAAAGCGAGAATCTGGAGAATGTTCTGGTAACCAACGGATATATCAGTAAAGAGCCATTGAAGAAGCTGCTGCCATATATCGATGCCATGAATATCGATTTAAAAGCATATAATAATAAATTCTACAAGGAGATCGTCAAGGGAGGGCTAGAAGAGGTCAAGGCTGCAATAAGCGAATCCGTAAAGCATTGTCATGTAGAGATAACAACTTTAATTATTCCGGGCTGTAATGATTCAATTGAGGAGATGGAGGATATGGCAAAATGGATATCATCCATGTCCAGAGATATTCCTCTCCATCTCTCCAGATTTTTCTCAAACTATGAGATGCAGGACAGACCGCCAACACCTCGAAAGACTCTGGATGATCTGAAAAAAATAGCTGGCCGCCATCTTAAATACGTCTATTTAGGCAATGTATGAGATATCGGATAAAAAAGTATTGAAAAAAGGTAGAAGTAACCTATAAAAAAAGGAAACTTTAGATATGTATATCATTTCTGAGAGCGACGATTATGAAAAATTGTCATGTTTGTTTAATGAGAACGGATTAGAAATAGATGCAGGAATAAGGAGACCTCACAATGTTGTAAAATGTTGGGAGTGCAGAGATATAACGAGTAATAAGCTGATAGGAGGCGCGTCTTTAGAGATTCGGAGCGGATATTTTGTTGTAGCAGATGTAGCTGTTGATATTGATTATAGAAAAGAAAAAATCGGCACACAGCTTATGAGCATTATGGAAGACGAAATAATAAAACAAGGGGGAAGTGAAGCATGGCTTGTAGGAAAGGTCCCTGAGTTTTACATAAAAATAGGATGGGAAATCGTTGACAGAGATCAGGCTCCAAATATATCTAAATGTTTTACATGTGATAAGTTTGGAACAGAATGTTTTGCAGAAGTAATGCGTAAAACTCTTGTCAAAGCATAGATGCTGAGCAAAACTATGAAGTGTATACTACTTACTTAGCCTTTTTAACTTTTAACTCCGGCAGAGTGAGTGACAAGGCTATACCGATTATGGGAATAAAGCAAATAATGTTCATGGCTAAATGCAGACCGGCAATGTCAGCAACGATTCCAAGCAGCGAAACACCGACGGAACCCATACCTAAGGCGAATCCAAGGATGAGCCCTGAAGCCAAACCGATATTGTCAGGCATAAGTTTTTGAGCGAAAACAACGGTTACGGGAAAGGTTGAAATTAGTGAAGTACCCAATATAAAAGCAAAGATAGTGATCCAATGTCCGTTCATGTAGACGAAGGGATAGACCGTCAATAGTGAAATAATCATTGAAATCAATAGTACACGCCGCTCTCCAAAACGATCGGCTAAGGGTCCTCCTATTAAAGTTCCGAATACACCGGCAAATAGAAAAATAGTGACAAGATATTCCGGATTTGCAACCCCTTTAAAAGAAGGGTAATAAAAAGGAATGAAATAAATCAATCCGGAATGTACCCACGACCTAATCGTTACATAAATAATCAATAACAGCACATTAAATTTCTGTTTCTGCCTCTGTAAATCTGAAGTCTTAGTGATACCAGAGTCTTCTTTACTAATTGAAGTTATTTCAATTTTTTCTTCTTTTGAATATTTTTCATGTAGAATTTGTTTAAATCGCGGCATTAGAAAAAAGAAAAATACAGCTGCGAGCAATCCCGGAATGATTATCCCGGGAACTGAATTCAGACCGGAAAATCCCAATATAAAGGTAGCCAGAACAGGACCAATGGCAAATCCCAAGTTGCCGCCCAATGAAAAAATGGACATAGAAGCGCCTGCATTGTTGCCTCTGCTTACCAGGTGGGTCATCTTTGAAGCTTCGGGGTGATAAGCTGCCACACCCATTCCGCCGAACAGTAACACAAGAATCAAAAGCGCATAAGAATTGACTAATCCTGTTAAGCCCAAACCAATACCGGAGATTAAAAGACCTGCCGGCATAAGCCAGGTCATTCTGAAACGATCACTTAGTACACCGAAAATTGGCTGTATGAGAGCTGAACTGAAAGTGAAGGCAAAAGCAATGATTCCTACCTGAAAAAAACTAAGATCCATTTTTTCCGCAAGCCGAGGTGTAATTATGGGAAGAAACCCTTGACCTATATCCACGATAGCGTGACCAAAACTAAAGATCCATGCGTATGTACTAACCATAAAAAACACCTCATTTCCAATTAGCTGTATGTTTCAAATTTATACATAACATTGTATATACCGGTTTTTAGCATTACAAGTAAAACTTGCAATTCGGGTTCAAATTCCTGTAAGCGCGCCGATAAAATGACAACCCTAATGAACGCTCAAATTGCCGTTGTCAATCGTAGCCAGTCTCATTCTAAAAATCACGTCTAAATCTAGATCATATTCTTATCAATATATTTTGTAAGTTTTCCGAGGCAATTGACATAGCAGCCAAATTCATTGTCATACCATCCGAAAATTTTGGCATGAGTGACAGGGATGTTGATGTCCTGTGTAGAACTGAGGCCAAATTGGCTTAAGGTTTCTCCATCAATGGATAAAAAGCCGGTCCTTGTATGGTTTTCATGCCCCTCGATGACTACAGCTGCGGGACAGCCAATCATATCAGAAGAAACATTCTGCTTGTCACTATAGATCAGAAGATCCTTTTGCGATCCATTAGAAGCTTTTTTAAATATATCATTGATAAAATCCTGACTTATTATCGGTTCTCCGTTTTCAGAAAGCACTGTGCGGAAGGTCAGATTCAGAGATATCAGAGATACGGTATTGACCGGAACACGAATAGAGTCGGCCATAAATCCAACTGACTTGATTTCAGGTAAAATTTCCTCCAATGCAATTGCAGCGCCGGTTGAAGTTGGTATGATATTGTTTACGACAGAACGATTTCGTCTCAAATCACTGCTGCCGGATTTCGGAGGCGCATCCAGGATACTTTGATTATTTGTTGCCGCATGGACTGTTGACATGGATGCTGTAACTATCTTTGCTGTTTCTTCTGCTTCTAAAAGGGGCTTAACCATGTGCGCCAAAGCTGTGGTCGTACAGCTTGCTGCAGATATGATATGATGCTTAGAAGGGTCATACGCTGAATGATTGACTCCGTATACAAACATAGCGCAGTCATCAGGTCTCCTGGTAGAAGAATCCTTTATTTTAAAGGGTGCGCTAATGATTACCTTTTCCGCTCCGGCCTCCAAGTGTCCCCGAAGACTGCCCTTAGCATGGTCTGCAGGTAAGGTGGGGTCCAGGAAAACACCGGTGCAATCTATGATAAGCCTGACACCTTCCTTGCTCCAAGGGATATCTCTTGGGTTTCTTTCTTTAGTTAGAACCTTAACTTGAATCCCGCCAAAATCAAACAGGTCATCATCCAAAACCTTTATCTCGCAGCTTTTGCCTGTATGTCCATAAAGAAATCTATCCATTGAGCCGTAGGTAGAGTCTGTCGTCAAGTAATTAATGAAATCGTCTGTATTCTTTCCAAGGGTTCTTCCGGAATTGATTACAATTTTGTCAAAGTGCCTGAGGACCAAATGGTTCCATAGTGTTAATTTACCGATTCTGCCAATCCCATTGATTCCCAATATTTTTTTACTCTTTAATTCTGTTTGCATTTTATTCTCCTCTCGTATGCAATTATTTTTTTAATGTGACAAGGGAACGGGGGTATTGTCACATTTAAATAAAACTTATTAAACAACGCTTATTTCATAGAATCCATCATATATAAAGCCGGATTTACCATCTATTGAAATCTTATCTCCGACACTAAAGCCTCTGCCATGGAAGGTGCATGTTTTTTTATCATCATCCACCTTGAGACTTTTACAGCTTACAACACATACTTTTCCCAAGTTGGCTGCTGTTACAGCGGCATGAGAGGTGGCTCCTCCTTTCGCGGTAATCAATCCGTCACAGTTAAAAATCAACGGAATATCATCAGGAACCGTGTCCGGCCGTACAAGTATGATTTTTTCTTCCGGATCATATCCCTTTATTTTATTGATATCGTCCATATCAAAAGCCAGAGTACCTGATAAAGCGCCTCCAGAGATCCCTATACCGCTTCCAACGAACTTCATATTGTCAGGAGTAGAAGTAAATGTGCTGATTACGTTTTGTTTTTTTAAATTTTGATTTCGTGTTTGCAGTATATATAAGCTTTCAGGCTGGTTTGATTCAAAGGTAAACTCTATTTCCTGGTGCGTATAACCGTGTGTTTCAATCAATTGCCGCGCTATTAAAAGCAGTGCGTTGTATACATCAGGGAATGCCGATTCTAAAGATAGCTCCGCATCCATGTTATATTGTTTTCTTTGACTTTCAGATATGGGCAATGTGTTTACAAGCCCGGAAACAACGTCTTCTCCCTGACTGCATATTGCAAAATCGCCATAAAGGTTTATACCTGTTTTCCCGATAAAAGGACTGTTGGTAAATACAACTCCCGTTCCGGAGTTTAACGACAGGTTTCCAAGAATCATTTTTTGAACGATTACGGCAGTACCCCATTCATCTGCTATCTGCATGCGGTCTCTGTAATATTCCGCGCTCTTGGTTGCCCAGGAATCCATTACACCTAAAATGGCTTGCCTTAGCTGTTGAAAAGGATCTTCTTCAATATTGACCCCATGTTCCCTCAGGACCTTTTTGTAGGAGCAGCAGGTTTCCTTCATTTGCGCGGGAGAAAACTGCTTTTTCAACTCCAAACCATAATCTGATTTATGCTCGTTCATAATCTCATCGAAAATATCCCTTTCGATCCCGTAGAACATTCCCCAGCTCTGGAAAAACCGTCTGTAGCAGTCCCAGGCGGTCCATTCGTAACCGGGTCTTTGGCTTAAAGCTTCTGCGATTTCGTCATTCATTCCTACATTGAGGAATGTCTTCATCGCACCGGGCAACGAGAAGGATGAGCCGGAACGTACAGAGAATAACAGCGGATTTTTCGGGTTCCCAAATTTTAAGGATGTGATCCTTTCTATTTCTATAACTGCTTTGTGGATCTTATTATTCAAATCTTGATTCATGTAAGGGTGTTGGGTTACCGTGCCCTTATGTCGAAAAACCTCCGTAGTAAGAACGAAGCCCGGCGGCACCTGAAAATCATAGGATATCAATTTTTTCAGGAAATATGCCTTTGCGCCCAGAAAAACCGGATTATCCATTTCGAGAGTTTCTTTATTAAGCGGACTCAGAATCAAATCCGGATCATAGCTCATAACATTATTTATGAAATCGTTGGAATAGCCTTCTACCATGTTTCTAAGCGTGTTGACGATATTTGTAATAAAATTATCCAAATCCTGAACCAAAAAAGCCAGGGATAGATTCTCACGGTAAAACTTTTCTGATTCTATCTGCGAAAATTGCTTCTTCTCTGCTTCGGCCATAGTATGATAGGCGGGAAACACTTGGGGAATTATATCAGCTAAAGGCCGCTCGTATGCATCAATAAAGTATTCACTGGTAATATGCTTAATATCCTGTGCCATAAATTGGAAAAGATTGATATACTGATTCAATGAAAAACTGGGCGAAGACAGGCTGTATTTAAACATATCTATATTTGAATTGAATCCTTGATTGGTGATTCCATCAAGCTCAAGTCCCTCCTTGAAGAGCGCCAAAACATCATAGATGCGTCTTAGAGTTTTTAATGTGATAAATTCCAGGTTTATGGACTGCAGTAACTGCACCATTAGCTTTGAAGCCGTTCTTTCAAGGCGGAACATAAGCCCAAGAGCTTCAAACTTTGGCTCAATGTATTGTCCGTACATTGAAGGAATCCCGGCGGCAATATGACGTTTATAATAGATATCCTCCACAGCGATACTTTCTTTGGGATCAAGGATAATTTCTTTTAGGCGCCACATGAATTTATAAATTGTTGCTAAAGAAGCCTCCGGATTGTTTAAATTCATCTGCATTTTAAATTCATTGCGCTCGTCTTCGTTAATAAAACGATGATTTTTAAGCACCGTGAAAATATCCTCTGATTCGAGTGAATATTTATCTTTAAGAAGAGAATGGATTTGAATAAGATTAAGTACTCTTTTCACGTTCCGGTCTTTATTGCTTGAGACTTCAGCAAGCAATCGTTTAATGCGCTCAATATCATAATTGAAAAGCTCTTCCGGAGCAGCATCTGCCGCATCACATAATTTTGACATTATTTCATTAGGCTTGACAAACCATTCACTTTTCACATCAAGCCATTCAAAAACGTCATCAGGAATGATATCCTTCAATCTTGATTTATCACCATCCGACCAATATAAAATGATTTGTCTGGTAAGCTCAATATGGGTATTGTTGCTTTCTGTATGAGTCTGTTTTCGAAGAAAATGGATCAGGCGGTCCTGACGCCGTGAGATTTCATCAATGGCAGTGGTTATATCTCTCAGCTTGCCTTCAGCTCCTATTTCACGGAAATATACAGGAAAAATTCTGGCTAATTGCTTCATTTCCCTGTAAACCGGTGCGATATTTGAATTCAGCAGCTTTGTCACCTCTCGCTGGAAGAGATCGGTATCAGAAATAAAAATACTGCCGAGCTTTAGATTTACTATCAGTGCAGCCAAAAGCTCTCGCATCTCATATGGGGAATATGCGATCAACTCCATCCAAACCTTGATGTTTTTAACATGATACGAGTTTATTTTTATCTGCCATTCGGCGTTCATGGTTACCTTGCCCGGATAATGAAAGCCCAGTTGGATCAGGCATTTAACAAAATATGATGTGATGCTGTCATTTTTAATGCGAATGATTTCTTTTCCTATAGTGAGGACCAGGTCCAGTACCGTACCTGCATGGTCTGTTTTAAGTTCCTCAAACAGGGTCATGCTCTTATCAAGGAATGAGGTGATATCATTCTCATCCAATTCTTCAAGAACACTTCTCAGATAACGGTTCATGTCGTACAGAAGATGATCCTTCAAATGTACCATAGCCGGAAGATGCAGTAAAAAATGAAGATAGTAAATTTTCTCCAGCGAGGATCTGAACCGGTCGGTAAAACCCCGGTAGTAATTGGCGATATCGTTAAAAAACATGAGATTATAGAGCTCATCCCATTGTGTACATTTTTTTAGTTCACTTCTGAGACGGTCAAAAAATGGCTTTTGGATTTCTTGAAGAGTATCAGGTTCTATTGAATCAAAATGAATATTACGTTCACTTAGCCATGCCTCTACATCGGTGGTTTCCTCCCAGTAAGTTATGCATTTATCAAGTATGCCCCAGGTCATTTGATACAGACAATCTCTGTATTCGGGGAACATAGCTATTTTATTGAAATAGGTTTTAAAATATCCCGAATTAAATAAATACAGGTTCCCGTGAATCTTTATATCCGCCTGTAAAAAGTCAAGACATTTCCATATAATGGAATGAGGAAATTCGGACAGATTAACTAAACGTTCCATAAACTTAATAATAGTTTTAATCAGAAGCTCTCTTTGCTCTTCTGTTAAATCTGAATCGATAAGCTCCTTAAAGATGTTAACTAAAACCATGAGAGCTCTTTCGGATTTCTCGTAAGAATTATAAAACCAGAGGTCAGTTAAGCTTATATTATGCAGCGCTTCAATGACATACTGGTAATTGACAAATTTGTGATTTAATTCAATTATAAATTCCTCAGCTCTTTTATGTATTCCCCATTTATCTCGGGAAATATCTATAAACCATTGTTGTTCTTCAGGAATTTCGATATCCGAGACCCTCGTTTGCATTAAATTAGCTTCCAGTGCTTTTGAAGTAAAATTCTCTACCATTTTATAAATGCTCCATATTCAGGGCAGCGACAAATGGGTGGGTATTGTTCCCCGGCCTTTTTTCGCTTTTTTAGCAGCCCTTATTTATTAACTTATTTGTATTGTAGCACAATATTTGCAAAAAAGGCAACAAATATGACCAATACTCTTAAATTTTAAGAAAATTTTAGTTACTGTTTACGCTTGGGCAAAGGCACCAGCTGCGGTCTCACCAGCTGTTTCCGGGGAGACACATCCCGGCGTGGCGTTGCTGCATTTCCGGCACAATAAAAAGGGCGGAAGGTCAATTCTTCCGCCCCTTGATTACCTGATGTTCTCAAGGAAATTAATTGTTTTCATAGATTTCTTTTGCTTTGCTTGATGATTTACCAACTGCAGCCGTTTGAGCCGTGAAACTGGAAAGCAGTTCTGGATTGCTTGCAGTCTTTCCTGTAGCGCCGTTCATTTTCGTTACTGTCATCTTCACATTCTGCTGATTCCTTGTAACACGATTTACGTTTTAAAACATCTCTGATGTGTTCTTTAGAATCATCACAATCATGGAAATCGTTGGAATCATTGGGATAACAGCAACAGTCAGGGCGGTCTACCCCGCCTATTATGCACTCTTCCATATCTTCCTCGATTTCAGCGGCTGCAACTGAGCCTTGGCAAGGCTGCAAGCCTTCGCAGGCTTCTAAACAGAATAAAGTTCTGCGAACAGCTTCAACGTGTACCTCCGGTTCAATTGCCAATGCCGTGACAAGAGAAACGGTACAGTTTACCGGGTTGATCGCTGGCGGACATGGCGGACACGGATAGCATGGTACCGGGGGGAAAGACTGCGGCGTTTCCCGTGCGTCTGAGGTGCCCTTTGGAGGAATTAGCGGCGGACATGTTTCGCAATTTACGACCAGTCTGGGATTGACCATATTGATTCTGGCATTGAACTGGAAATTGATATCCGGCGATATCCCGTTTATGGCACATGGCAGACTCAAATTGCGGATTGCAAAGTTGCTCGAGGATCCGGTCGGAAGCGAAGTATTCGCTGAGTCCGGAGTATTTGATATTTCTGCATGGAAGCGGCAAAGCCTGCCGCCAGTGCTTACAGTGCCTTCAAGAACGTAGGTTGCTCTTAAATCCCAAGGAGCGACATTGCTGATCAGTAAAAATGCTTTTGTTGGAAGACCCTTATCTAAGCATCGGTCTTTTTGAACTCTTGAAAGTACGTTGGCTGTTTTTGCAGTGTATTGACCATTAGAGTAGCTGACAGCATCAACGGGAAATCCGTCCAACGTAACCTTGGAGGCAATGATGTTTCCTGGAGGCCGTGTGTTAAAATACTCAACAACTACAAATGTGCTGCATATTTCAAAGACAGCATCTCTGGTAAGGGTACAAGGTACATCACTGCAATCGCACCCGTTGAGTAAGAGTTTAACCTGAAAATCATCGGCATTTTGGCTGCCCGTATTTAAATTGAAAAGAATTGGGCAAGAGGCGTCCTCGTTAAAAGAGAAAACCTTATCTATATAAGTTAAATGTGGTTGTTTTCTTGTGAATTCGATGCCCTCCGTATCAATATTCGTTCCGCAGGCATGACCTAAACAGCTTTGGGAATTGGTTCCGGCATCGGCTAATCGGTGTTGCTTCATATCTGATAACCTCTCTTGTGATTGTATCATAGTAATTTGATTTACTGATTAATAGGAAAAAATGCTGCAAGTTCAGTTTACTATGTAAAAAGGCAATCGAGTATGCTACATTATATGATGATTTTTTTTTAGTGTCACATAAGGTTGTTTTTTTATGGGAATACTGTCAGCTGCCAACCACTGAACACCCGTTTTAACCCAACATCTCGTTGGCCTCTTTATACCTTCACAATATATTGTAGCTTGTCTAAAACATTAGATATTTAAAGGCAAGAATATGGGCTGTTTTTTTAAAAATAGTACCCTTTTTTGAATATGAGTGGTTGAAAAGTGGTGGGGGGTGGTGTATAGTGGTGTTAAATTACAGATTTATAGTGGAGAAGAGTCTATGTTTATCGGTGAATACCAGAATTCCATAGATGCTAAAGGGAGGATCATAGTCCCCTCAAAGTTCAGGGAACAGCTTGGAATCAAGTTTATCCTGACTAAGGGTCTGGACAATTGTCTTTATATCTATCCTATGCAAGAATGGAATGAATTCCAAGATAAATTGACTGGCCTCCCTGTCGCGAATAAGGACGCAAGGGCCTTTGTCCGATATTTCTTTTCCAGTGCGGCGGAATGCGAAGTAGATAAACAGGGGAGACTGACCATTCCACAAAACCTAAGAGAACATGCAAAAATTGATAAAGAATTGGTAACAATAGGCGTATTAAATAAAATCGAAATCTGGAGCAAGCAAGAATGGGACAACTATAACGAAGGGGCAAATCTTGGTCCGGAAGAGATCGCCGAAAAGATGGCTGAATTTGGGATATAGGTAGAAATATGGAGTTCAAGCACACTTCAGTACTGTTCCTTGAATCAATTCGATATTTAAACATTGATCCGGAAGGGATTTATGTGGATGGCACACTTGGAGGAGGGGGACATGCCTCCGGTATCTGTGAGAAATTAAATCAAAAGGGGATTTTTATAGGAATTGACAGAGACGAGGATGCGATCTGCGCATCCGCTGAACGTTTGAACGGTTATTCATGCAGGAAGATATTCATCCGGGATAATTATGTAAATATCAAAGGTATTTTAGAAAAACTGGGGATTGAAAGTGTACAAGGCGCAATTCTGGATTTGGGAGTTTCCTCTTTTCAGCTGGACAATTCAGAAAGAGGTTTCTCCTATATGCGGGATGCGGCTCTTGATATGCGTATGAACAGATTTGACTCTTTGACGGCGGAAATCGTGGTAAATGAATATGGCCAAAAAGAATTAACAAACATTATCAGACGATACGGTGAAGAGAGATGGGCATCACGCATAAGTGAATTTATTATAAGAGAACGAAAGAATCGTCGTATCAAAACGACATCGGAACTGGTGGATATTATAAAAGCGGCGATTCCGGCTTCTGCCAGAAGGGAAGGACCTCATCCTGCAAAACGAACCTTTCAGGCCATACGCATAGAGGTAAACGATGAACTGTCCAAGTTGGCTATTGCTGTAGATGAATTCATTGATGTTCTTGCTGAACGAGGAAGGCTATGCATTATTACATTCCACTCACTGGAGGATCGAATCATTAAGGAAACATTTAACAGAAGAGCAAATGCATGTACATGTCCAAAGGATTTTCCCGTTTGTGTCTGCGGTAAGAAAGCAGATGTAAAAAAGATAAGCGGTAAACCCATTTTACCGACTCCGCAGGAGCTTGAAATGAACCCAAGAGCAAGAAGCGCAAAGCTGAGAGTGATTGAACGGCGGCAGTAAATATTTTCAAATAGATAACCTAATTTGAAGAAAGAGGTAAATGCTTATGATGGCGGCAGAAAAATGGTATAAATATCAAGAGTCTTATAAAAGATACGGTATTAATATGAAGCCTGTCATAGCCAAAGACAAATCAGCCAAGCCCAGGAATACAAACACCGGAATCAATGCGGCGGATAAAATTCGATTGCTGCTTGTAACGATATTGATCGGAATCATTTGCATAAGCATTATAATAGCAACTGCTTATGCCGCAAGCATAAAGGTAAGTATAAATGACACGATAAAAGAAAATGCAGTTATCCTGGGTGAAATAGAACACCTTAATATTAAAATTGAAAGCGCTTCAAATATTCAGGTCGTAGAATCAAAAGCCACAGTGGAACTGGGGATGATATACCCGGCGGCAAGTCAGCTTGTATACATAGACAACAGTGAAAAAACATCTAAAGACTTTGCATTCGCTATGCAGGAACAGGCATATAATTGACAAAGGAAAGATATAATATAAAGAGAGCCTTTCTTTGAAGTACACAAAGACACGGAATTTCCTTGCACGGGCAAAAGGATATCAGAAAAAAGGGAATCATCATAACTGCATATTTATTAAAGATAAGCCAGAGAACTTAATTATGGAATAAGTGTATTGTCTGGCTTTTAACATACAAATGTCTGGTAAAAAGAAATAAAACAGGGGTATGAATATGGCACCGAGTACGAATAAGAACAAGAGAAGATTGATATTCGTTTTTGTCTTTTCATGTATTATATGCACGGTATTGGCTTTTCGTGTGGGATGGATCCAGGTTGTTGCCAGTGAAAAGTATGCGAAACTGGCGGTGGAACAGCAGACAAGAGATGTACCGATTCCTGCTAAAAGAGGTATAATATATGACAGGAACGGAAAAGAGCTTGCTATCAGTGCAGTGACCAGCAGCATCTGGGCAAGACCGGGAGTGGTGAAGGATGCCTCAAGCGCCGAAGAATCGGCAATAAAGCAGGAACAAACAGCCTCCAGGCTTGCAGAGATCCTGGAAATGGATAAAGATGAAATCCTGAAAATCATAAGTCAGGAAAGAAGCCTGGTAAAAGTTGCGAAATACGTTGATAAAGAAAAGTCAGACAGAATCAGGGATGAAATGCTTAAAGGAATAGAAATTGCCGAGGATGTAAAAAGATATTATCCTATGGGGGCATTTGCCGCGCATCTGCTGGGGAGCACCACTGATGACAACAGAGGCCTGGCAGGAATAGAGCTAAAATATGATAAGTATTTAAGCGGTATCCCCGGACGATGGATCAAAAATACCGACCGTGACGGCGACAGCCTTTCTTACGGAGTAGAAAAATATTTCCAGGCAGAGAACGGGCTGAACCTGGTCCTTACCATTGATGAGGTCATTCAGCACTATGTGGAAAAATCTCTGGACACTGTCATGGCAAATACACAGTCAGATCGTGCAATGTGCATTGTCATGGATCCGAAGACAGGTGATATCCTGGCAATGGCATCAACGCCGGATTATGACCCAAATTATCCAAGGATGCCGCTGACAAGCGGTGGGGCAGTCTACGTAGAGAGTTTATCCGATCAGGAAAAGCTGGATTATTGGAATGCAATGTGGAGAAATCCGTTGGTCAGCGATACCTATGAACCAGGATCTACCTTTAAGCTGTTAACAACATCAATAGCACTGGAAGAGGGTGTCACTCATCTTGATGATAACTTTGTATGCACAGGTCACATCACTGTAGCGGGGCAAAGGCTGAAATGCTGGCGGTCATATAACCCGCACGGCTCACAGAATCTTGTAGAAGCAGTAGGAAACTCATGCAATCCTGTTTTCGTACAGCTTGCTCAAAGAACCGGATACGAAACATATTTTGATTATATGGAACTTTTTGGACTCTACGAAAAAACGGGGATAGATTATCCGGGAGAAGGATATGCAATCCTTCAGTCTGAAGAAACTGCAGGACCGGTAGGTCTTGCCACAATGTCCTACGGACAGGGTATTGCGGTCACTCCGATTCAATTGATAACAGCAGTTTCCGCTCTGGGTAACGAAGGTAAGCTGATGCAGCCAAGAATCGTAAAGGAATTGAAAGACAGCGACGGCAATGTGATACAAAGCTTTGACGCGAAGGTGGTCCGAAAGATAGTTTCAAAAGAAACGGCGGATGAAATGTGTTTTATAATGGAATCTGTAGTTGCTGAAGGCGGAGGAGGAAATGCAAAGGTACCGGGTTATAGGATAGGCGGTAAGACAGGTACGGCAAACAAGGCAAAAGGCGGCGGATACAGCAATGAAACATTTTCGTCATTTATAGGAATGGCTCCTATGGATGATCCGCAGATTTCAATCCTTCTAATCGTCGATAACCCAAAGGGTGTTAAGTTTGGAAGTCAAACCGCAGCACCCGGAGTGAAAAACATACTTGAAGAAACTTTAAGATATATGAATATGCAGCCACAATACAACGAAGAAGAGTTGCAGGCGATGCAAAGTGAACAGGCAGCAGTACCGGATGTCACCAATATCAATTTCAGCGATGCGATAGGCATTCTGGGCGGTGCGTCTTTGAATTATACCATTACTCCGGCTGCTGATTCCGGAGAAGATTTTATTATAATAGATCAATATATCTTCAAAATATCTGCTGTATATTCTGCCTTTCATTTGTATAGGGCTAAATTCATTTTGTGTTTCATATGAAGGTGAGCCATACTGAAGGTAAGATTGTACA
>JAQWBM010000080.1 GCA_028706405.1 Eubacteriales bacterium | reverse complement strand
ATCGTAATAGCGATTGATATAAAAAAATTGACCTCTATATTTTTGCGGTATATAATTGTTATGTATTCGTTAATGCAAACAGAGGTGGAGGTAAAATGAATTCATATTTGCATAATGTCCAATATTATGAAACTGACAAAATGGGCATAGTTCACCATTCAAACTATATTAGATGGATGGAGGAGGCTCGAGTCGATTTTATGAACGAAATGGGATGGGGTTATGAACGGCTTGAAGAACAGAAAATTACATCGCCTACCGTGTCGGTAAGCTGTGAATACAAAACAAGCACAACATTCGGAGATCTTGTTTCCATCGCTATGGAAATAAATAAATATAACGGAGTCATCTTAGAAGTCGAATATCACATGACAAATTCGGATACTGGTGAAATTGTGGCGGAAGCGAGGTCAAAGCATTGCTTCCTGGGAGAGGATGGCAAGCCGTTGAGGATGAACAAGACCCTTCCGGAATTTCACGTCGCATTAACGGGATATTTTAAGAATCAGTAATAATGTTTCAAAAGAACTTCTTAAAAATTTCTGGAGTTAACAAAAAAGCATTTAATAGGAGGTAGATTTATGAAGAAAAAAGGGGCAAGCTTTATTGCGGAATTCAAAGAATTCATTTCGCGCGGTAATGTTATAGATCTTGCGGTAGGGCTAATGATAGGGAGTGCTTTTACTTCAATCGTTTCTTCCCTAGTAAATGATATTGTTATGCCTATCATAGGGTGGATTTTTGGAGGAGTAAATTTTACGGAGCTGAAATATGTAATAACACCGCTCAGTGAGACAACAGAGGAAGCCGCAATTTATTACGGAGTATTTATTCAAAGTGTAGTTGACTTCTTCCTTATAGCGCTAGCTATATTTATTGCTGTCAAGGTAATAAACTCATTTAGGCGTAAGAAAGAAGAGGAAGAAGAGCAGGCATCGCCAGAGCCTTCAGAAGAAGTGCTTATCTTAAGGGAAATACGAGATGCCATTTCCTCAAAACAACAGGGTGAAAATCGCACATTGTAGACTATACCTTTAAAAAGAAATTGGGGGTATCCTTTTATGGAAACAAGAGTAGCACTAATTGGAATAATTGTAGAAAAAGAAGAAGCTGTCATAAATTTAAATGAGGTTCTTCATGAATTCGATGACTATATTATTGGGCGTATGGGAATCCCGTATAGAGAAAAATCAATAAATATAATCAGTATAGCAATCGATGCGCCTCAAACAGTGATAAGTTCACTGTCGGGCAAAATAGGTAATTTGCCTGGAATAAGCACAAAGGTGGCTTATTCCAATGTCATAACAAAGAGACCATAATAAAAGATATAAAACTTTACGTAAAGGGCGACATCCTGCGGGACATTGCCTTTTGCGTTTGTATTAAAACAAGAATTTGAATATGCCGGACATCTCATAAAAAGGAGAGTGCAGACGTGAGGAAACGAAAAATAATTGATTTAACGCATACGATAAACGAGGATATACCCGTTTATGAGGGAACAGCGCCTCCTACCCTTGAAGCAGCGTGCACATATGAATCCCATGGGTTTAAAGAGACGCTGATAAGTATGTTTTCTCACACAGGGACACATATGGATTCTCCTGCGCATCTATTTAAAGGGAAAACACAGCTTGATGAATTTGATATAGGCCAATTTGCGGGAGAAGCTTTCGTGCTGGATTGCACGGATCTCAGCGAGGGGGATAAAATCGATTATTCGTATATTGATAGGGTAAAACAAAAAGCTGACGCTGCTGAATTTATACTATTCAATACCGGATGGAGCAAAAAATGGCCGCAAGATGAATATTTCGGCAACTTCCCTTATCCGACGGATGAAGTTGTAGATTATATAATTCAAACAAAGAAAAAGGGAATAGGCATCGACACAATAGGGATAGACCCGATATCGGACGAAAATCTGACAATACATAAAAAATTGTTATGCAATAATGAAATTATTATAATCGAAAACCTTTGCAACTTAGAAAAAATCGGAGAAGATCTATTTTTTTTCGTAGCCCTCCCACTCAAATATAAGGATTCAGACGGCGCTCCTACAAGAGCAATAGCAGTAATAGAAAACGATTGATTTTTTTAACTCATCAAGTAAAAATCCGGAGGACTTTATGGAAAACAAAACGGAACAAAACATCATAATAAAGCTGTTATACAAAATGCCCTCTCTTATGTTTGGCTTGTTCTTATATGGGCTGGCAATAGATCTGGGGCTATATTCAAGGCTCGGCATGAGCCCGTGGGATATTTTCCATATGGGGATTGTCAATCATACCAGTTTCTCCTTGGGTGAAATTTCGATAATGGCAGGCTTTGTAATAATACTTATATCAATGCTTTTAGGCGTTATACCCGGGCTAGGAACGGTATTTAATATGGTTTTTATCGGTCTTTTTATTGATTTAATCAATAATACGGGTATATTAAGAACACCGGATACATTGATTTTTAAAATTTTAATGCTTCTTTCAGCTCTTGCAACTATGGCAGCAGCAACATATTTTTATTTAAAGGTTGAATTGGGAGCGGGGCCAAGAGACGGACTGATGGAAGGGCTCATAATAAAAACCGGCAAGCCTGTTTGGATTATAAGGGGCTCAATAGAGGTTACGGTTCTGATCATAGGGTTTATTATGGGTGGCCCGGTTGGAGTTGGAACGCTCATGTTTGCTTTTGGAATCGGGCCTTGCGTGCAGCTTGCATTTAAGATAGGCAAATATGACTCAAAGGAAGCTCAGCACATGACATTTGTGGATTTATACAAAAGTATTAAGCCTGCAAAACAAAGCGAGCAATAATGATTTAAAAAACGTACATAATTTATAAAACAAAAAGGGAATCCGATACACTATAATGCAGGATTCCCTTTTGATGTTTTATTAATAGAACATTTGATTTAAAACATAAATTCGACTGCACAATAAAAGTGCAATTTTGTATATAAAATAAACCTCTTGAAGAAACTAATAATACTTCAAGAAAGGAGGACGTTTCTGTGAAAGACGATATAAAAGATGTTTTCGGTAAAAGTTTTAAGACATTTCCATTGGCTGATATTAAGGATGTTCAAAAGTCGGACAACGTAACAATCCCAACGGAAGGCGGTGTCAAAGCCACAAAGGATTGGGTTGATTATAACGAAAAATAATTAAAGCTTGCGGACCGCGGTGCAAATCAAAATCGATCGCTGTTATTCAATATATTTCTGAGATAGCCTCCGGTAACTTTTGGTTTGCCGCCGCCGGAATCCGTAACGGTATTGCAAAAAACGATACCTGCTGAAATGCCTGCCTCGGTGCTGTTTATTATTGCATAAGAGCCCGGACCATTATTGGCCGGTAGTGTCATGCTGCCTGGATTTATAAGATATGTTCCGTTTACCTCTTCTATTGTAGGGACATGGGTATGTCCGAAAATAGTGGCTTTGCAATTATGCTCTCTCGTAAAGTACAATAAATTTTGCAATGAGAACTTAACGTTTTGCATATGCCCGTGTGTAAGAAGTATATTTCCTCCCGGTGTCTTAATGATTTTATAGTCTTCATCGCTTCGGCTTCCGTCGCAATTCCCCTTGACAGCAACGGTATCAATACTCGCCGCTTTCCCTATTTCATCGCCGTCACTCTTATAATCTCCAAGGTGTACAAGCAAATCTGCATCGGGAACAAGATCACATACCTTCAATGCTTTGTCGATTTTGCCGTGTGTATCGCTTATTGCAAGTATTTTCATATAATTCTCCGTATACTTATGATACTTTATTATATCACCAAATTACAAACTATATCAATAGTCAATGATTTGATACAGAGTTCTGTAAGTTGTAAAATGAATTGCCCAAAAGAATAAAAAAAGGTTCCATTGAGGAACAAAACCGATTAAACTTAAAGCTGTGAAACCAAAGCAATCGGGGTGAACTCAATGGAACAAGGAAAGCATAC
>JAQWBM010000001.1 GCA_028706405.1 Eubacteriales bacterium | reverse complement strand
TACGAATTCAATATAACGGAGGATTCGGATTCCTCCCTGTCCGATCCCTTGGAATTAGGCAGCTTTCTGATATACTTCGATGGAAGGGACTATGAGAACGAACCGGTTGCCGTATCCATTGCCAGTCTGGATGAGGCTCAGATTATGCCCCTTCAGGAAGATCAGATCTGGGGTGGCACGGACGTGCCGGACAACCTCAGTGGGATCACGGCGGTGCTTACGCCGGGTCATTACGCCGACCTGCCGCACGGGGAGGCGGACCAGTGGATTTCCAATATCGGTATTGTGGACGGCAAGCTGCATGTGCAATACCAGCAAGCAAATGCGCATATGGTCAAATGACATCCCCGTTGAAGGCTATCTCTTTGAGTATTTGATCCTCGGCCCGCTCGGACTTGAGGTTCGGGGCAGTTATGAAGGCGAGGAATGCCTAACGAGTGAAATATCCGTGGCGCTTGAGACCACCGATGGTCTGAGCACGCTTGAAGGCGGCGGCGGAAGCATGGATGTTCAAAACAAGACCTTCAATTTGGACTGGGACACAGAAACCCCGCTTGATGTTACCGCAGTTACTGCCGTCATGATAAATGGTATCCGCATTCCGGTTAAATAGCAAGATGGCGCCTGATTTTTTCCAATACAACCAGACTTCTGTCAGTGATGGGGTATAGCCGAGCAAAAAAATAGAAAACACATCGCCCCAGGCTTAATGGCAAGTCACCCCCAGCGAGACAGAGAACCAAAAAATCGTAACCCTCCAGACTTGCGAGTTTGGAGGGTTCTTCTATGTACGTTCAATATTTCTTGAGCTTCAAGCGGCTGCTGCTAAGTTGAGGCCGGGCGTTATGAAGCGGATATTGATATGCTGGCAAGTATTTTTACTTGACAGCATATTATTCTTATGGTAGATTTATATGGTGTCACAGGTAATCTGATTTTGCATCAGAATGGAGCCATCTAAGTATGTTTGAAAAAATGATCGAAATCAACATGTTATATGATTTTTATGGACAGCTTCTCACGGTAAAGCAGAAAGAAATACTGAAGCTTTATTATGAGGACAACTATTCCCTGTCGGAGATAGCGGAAGCGTTCGGAATCAGCAGGCAAGGGGTTCATGATGCGATCAAAAAAGCGGAAAAAGCGCTTCATGGATATGAGAGTCGACTGGGACTGGTACAAAAATTTGGAGCAACAGAAGAAGCAATTGCTGCCATTGATTTAGAAATCGATCGTCTAATTAAAGAAAACAGCCAAAATGGCGGGCTGACAAAAGGGTTGCAGAAGATAAAGTCTATCATTGATCAAATCAATGAATAAATGATGAGACGCAATACTTTAGGTAAGGAGATCTGGATATGGCATTTGAAGGATTATCAGAAAAATTACAGGGTGTTTTTAAGAAACTGAAGGGTAAAGGAATTCTTTCAGAAGCAGACATTAACAACGCGATGCGTGAAGTAAAGCTGGCATTGCTGGAAGCTGATGTCAACTTTAAGGTAGTAAAGCAGTTTGTTGACAGTGTAAAGGAAAAAGCGCTTGGGCAGGATGTTCTGTCAAGCTTGACTCCGGCTCAGCAGGTGATAAAAATTGTAAATGATGAACTTGTAGCTTTGATGGGCGGAACCAATAGCAAATTGACCTATTCACCCACTGGCTTTACAGTCTTGCTTTTGGCTGGTTTGCAGGGTACCGGTAAAACAACAACCTGTGGCAAACTGGCGAATTATATTAAGAAAAATGGTAAAAAGCCTATGCTTGCAGCCTGTGACGTCTATCGCCCCGCCGCGATTGATCAGCTTGAGATAGTAGGAAAGAGCATTGATGTTCCTGTGTTTACGATGCGTGACTGCAAAGAGCCTGAAATCATTGCGGAAAAAGCAATGAAAGAAGCGCAATATAAAGGGCATGACGTGCTCATACTGGATACATCGGGAAGATTGCATATTGACGACGAGCTGATGGATGAGCTTGTCAGAATAAAAAAGAAAACCAAACCACATGAAATACTTCTGGTTGTTGACGCAATGATGGGTCAGGACGCGGTGAATGCGGCTACCGGTTTCAATGATAGATTAGGAATCGATGGCATTATTATGACAAAGCTGGACGGTGATACGAGAGGCGGCGCTGCATTATCCACTAAATCCGTTACAGGAAGGCCGATTAAATTCATTGGTGTGGGTGAAAAGCTTGACGCTTTGGAACCGTTCCATCCGGAAAGGATGGCATCCAGAATACTGGGCATGGGCGATATGCTGAGCCTTATAGAAAAAGCCCAAGAAAACTATGACGAAGAAAAGGCTGTAGAACTCGAGAAAAAGATGAAGAATAACGAGTTCACTCTGGAAGATTTTTTAGACCAGATCGGGCAGATCAAAAAAATGGGCGGATTGGCTAAACTCATGGACATGATCCCTGGTCTAAACAATAATGCGGTAAAGGGTGTAGACCTTGAAAGCGGAGAAAAGGAATTTATTCAGATGGAGGCCATTATCCAATCCATGACTAAGGAAGAGAGAAAAAACCCATCAATATTGAATGCCAGCAGGAGAAAGAGAATTTCTGCAGGAAGCGGACAGTCAGTCAGCAAGATCAATAATCTGATTAAAAAATATGAGGAAGCAAGGAAAATGATGAAGAAGTTTTCCAATGCACCAAAGTTCAAAAGAAACCGTATGTTTAAAGGTTTCTAGAAATGGTGCCCAGGTTGATTAGATTCAGACCAGTACACTGTCAGTCTTTCAGGATCACAGGATGCCAGGACTGGATTTAACATAATAGAATAATCGAGCTTAAAGAAGGAGGTGGAACATTTGGCAGTAAAAATAAGACTAAAAAGAATGGGAGCTCATAAGAAACCTTTTTATAGAGTAGTTGTTGCAGATTCCCGTTCACCCAGAGATGGAAAATTCATTGAAGAAATAGGCTACTATAACCCCTTGACTGATCCGGCCGATATTAAAATTGACGGAGAAAAGGCAAAGACTTGGATTTCAAACGGAGCACAGCCTACTCAAACAGTAAAAAGTCTTTTGAAAAAATCAGGAATCATAGAATAAGGAAAGCGGTGAAAACGTATGGTAAAACTGGTTGAAGCTATTGCAAAATCACTCGTTGATAATCCTGATGCGGTAGAAGTGAAAGAAATAGAAGGAAGACAAGCTATTGTTATTGAGCTAAAGGTTGCCCCTGATGATATGGGGAAAGTCATCGGCAAGCAAGGAAGGATCGCAAAAGCGCTTCGCACTGTTGTAAAGGCAGCTGCGACCAAGGCAAATAAAAAGGTAGTAGTGGAAATCGTTCAATAAAGATCTGGAATACTAATTGTGGCACATATATTCACTATATGTGCCTGTATTTCTTTATACACCTGGACACATTAAAATCAAACGTTTTTGAGGAGCTCATGGATAAAATAATAATTGGACAAGTTGTCAATGTGGTTGGTCTGAAAGGAGAACTCAAAGTTTACCATTATTCGGACTATAGGGAACGGTTTGAGGAGCTGACGAAGGTATTCCTGGAGGATACCCCTTATGAAATTAACTCCGTCAGATATGTAAAAGGAACAGTCATCCTTAAGCTGCAGGGCATTGACGATAGAAGCCAGGCTGAAAAGCATAAAGGAAAAAACATTTATATCGATAAAGAGGGTCTTAGAGCATTACCGGAAGATACGTATTATATCTTTGATCTTATAGGATTGAGTGTTGTTGAAGAAAACGGCAGGTTTTTAGGTACAGTTAGTAATGTGATACAAAGCAGTGCACAGGATTTATTTGAAGTTGAGAGGGAAAACCTTAATAAATTTCTGATTCCCGCCGTGGATGAATTTATTTTGAATATAGATATGGAAAGCAAAACTGTAACAGTAAGGCTGATTGAAGGGCTATTAGAAATATAGGAAGTAATTTTGTTATGAAAATCGAGATATTGACGCTGTTTCCAGAGATGTTTAAGCCAGTGACAGAAGAGAGCATACTGGGCAGGGCCCGGGAAAACGGAATATTGAATATCACGCTGACGGATATCAGAAATTACAGCCAGAACAAGCATAAAAAGGCGGACGACTACCCGTTTGGCGGCGGAGCCGGAATGGTAATGCTTGCAGAACCGGTATTCCGCGCCTTAAATGCCTTGAATGCAAAAGGGAAACGGATTCTGTACATGTCCCCAAGAGGTAAAATCCTGGATCACGAAATGATCCTGGAATTATCAAAAGAGGAGGAGCTTGTAATCTTGTGCGGTCATTATGAAAGCGTTGATCAGAGGATCATAGACTTTTGGGATATGCAGGAGGTCTCTATCGGCGATTATATTTTAACCGGAGGAGAACTTCCGGCGATGATTCTTATAGATGCTGTAGCAAGAATGATACCGAATGTTCTTGGCAGCAGCAGCGCCCACAATGAAGAATCCATCTACTCAGGGCTGTTGGAATATCCTCAATATACAAAACCCAGGCAATATGAAGGGATTGATGTACCGGAGGTTTTGATTTCCGGAAATCATAAGTTGATTCATTTATGGCAGTTTGAGAAATCATTGGAATTGACGAAAGAGAGAAGACCAGACCTTTGGGAAAAGTTTCTGAAAAAAGAAAAGAATCTTACAAAAGACGAACTAAAAATTCTCCAAAAGTTCTTATAATGGAACGTGCGGTTTCCTTCGGAGATACACCGGCGGCGACGCTGAAGTAAAAATCTATAGTGTCAATAACCCAATCTTTTGAGGGATAAGATGAAGTTGTAATAACGATTAGTTTAATATATACTAAAAATTCAGAAGGTATAAGGTATGTGGCGGAGGGACATTGAAAGTGAAGTGGAAAAAGAGAATAGTATTCTTATTTTGCATGGCCCTGATCATTCTTTTTATAATCATATACGTATTTCCAAATGTGACCGGTGCATTGAAACAAACGGAAATAATCGAATATGGCAGCCTGCAGGTAACTAATCAGGTCACTGCTTTTTTCGTAAGAAGTGAAAAAGTGCATTTTGCAGATAAACCCGGGACTATACATTACTATGTTCAAGAGGGAGAACAGGTAAGAAAAGGTGTAAAGATTCTTGATATTTCTTTGGGAATAAATGATGATAAGGAGAGCGGCTATCAAAGAATCATGGAACGGATCTCCAGATTTAACAGCGGAGATAGTATATTCAGTGACGATATAAAGAGAATAAGGACGCAGCTTATGAAACTTGAAGAGGAGCGGAATATAGCCCTGAATGAAGGTGAAGCAGCGTATGCCGCCAAGTTGGAGGAACAGATTCAAAGACTGAATCAGAAGAAAGATTATATACAGGCAACCGATAAGACGGCGAAAGAGGAAATATCAAGACAAAATAAATCCATAAACGCTATGGGCATTGGTCCAGAAAACTATATAAGCGATTTCAATGGCATTGTAAGTTATTACATAGATGGCTATGAGTCGGAATTCACACCTGAAAATGTGTCTCTGCTGAGCAAAAAAAAGGTTCAAAATATGAGCTTGGAGGATGTTCAAAATCTTGCCCGTGATACTACTTTGACCCAAGAACCTTTATATAAGGTAGTGGATAATAAAAACTGGTATGTAGTTTTTTGGGTCCCCAAGGAGGATATCGTAAAATATGAAAAGGGCAAGACTGTTGCCATAAACCTGCCCTTAGGACAGGTTGAAGGAAAGGTTCACGATATCAAAGACGACAATGAGGAATGGCTGGTAATTCTTGAATTTAACAGGTATTATGAAGAATTTGCGCAGATAAGAAAAATAGATGTAGAGGTGGTCACTTCAGACTACACGGGTCTGACGATTAGAAATGAAAGTATTGCTTCAAAAGATGGACAGCCTGGGGTATATGTTAAGGCTAAAAGCGGGGAGTATTTTTTTAAACCGGTCAAAATCATCACGAATGATGGTGAATGGTCTTTGGTCGAGGTGTCATATTTTTATACGGATGACGGAGCCACAAAGGTGGATACTGTGAACATTTATGATGAAATATTAAAACAACCGAATTGACTAAACCGGCACAGATATATATACAGAGTAAAAATGGAAGGTAAAAGCAATGGACATAATTAGGGAAAACATTGAAGCAATAAACAAAAAAAAGAATGAGATTACGATGCGAGCGGGGCGTGAACCCGATGAAGTTTTGCTGGTTGCGGTGACAAAGACCAGAACAGCGGATGAGATCAATGCAGCCATCGATGCCGGCATAACTGATATAGGTGAAAACAAGGTCCAGGAAATCATAGATAAATATGAAAATGTAAAGCACGTTTGCTGGCATATGATTGGACATTTGCAGACAAATAAGGTAAAATATATTATTGATAAGGTTTCTCTAATCCATTCTGTTGACTCCATTAAATTAGCCTTAGAAATCGATAAAAGGGCGGCACAGTCTGGGATAGTTATGGACATTCTAATACAGGTCAATGCGGCAAAGGAAGAAAGCAAATTTGGCATTACCAGCGAAGAAGCGGAACAGCTTATCAAGGATATTTTAGAAAACTGTAAAAATATCAGAATCAGAGGCTTTATGTGTATTGCACCTTATGAAGATAACCTTGAAAATGTTAAGGTCTGTTTCAGAGATGTTAAAGAGCTATATGTCCGATATTCCGCTATGGAGCATCCGAGGTTGAATTTCAAGTATCTTTCTATGGGCATGTCACACGATTATGAAGCGGCTATTATGGAGGGTTCAAATTTGATCAGAATTGGCACAGCAATTTTTGGCGAAAGAAATAAAACGAAATAATACCAGACAGAGAATTAAATAATAATATTATTGTTTCATTAGATACAAAGAGGAGGAAATAATGGGAGACGGATTTTTTTATAAACTAAAAACATTGATAGGAATTGAAGAAACCGAAGAAGAGGACCGCGTGGATGAAAAAGCAACATCATCGTCTTCCTTGGAAAGACAACCGGTAGATCCAAGAGGCAGCTATTTAGCGGCAAGGAGTGAAAATAAGGAGGCTAAAGACCCAAAGGATAACAGGGTTCTCCCCATTCATAATAAGGGCGTCAATCCAAATACAAATCAATTTAAACTGGTAGTAATAGAACCCAAAAGCTTTGATGAGTGCCCAAAGCTTGTTGATAATCTTAAAGCCAGGAAACCCGTGATTATCAATCTTGAGAAGGCGGAAAGCGATACGGCAAGGAAAATATTTGATTTTTTAAGTGGCGCTACATATGCTTTAAACGGCAATGTTCAGAAAGTTGCAAATAACATATTTATTTTTGCGCCGGACAATGTGGACGTTCATGCTAATGTAGATCAAAAAAGTATAGATTTTAGTGGTTCACCAAAGAATATTTGGAGATAAGTGTATGACAATATTATTAATTAGAGCGATAAATTTATTCTTTCAGGTTCTGATATATTTGATATTAGCCAGGGCAATACTTAGCTGGTTTGTAAGATCGCCTTATGGTAATTTGTACAAGTTTTATAACATAACAATACAATTAACAGAACCAATACTGGATCCCTGCCGAAGAATTCTTGCAAGGTTTGGCTTCGGAGGGACCATTGACTTTTCACCGATTTTGGCAATAATAGGCTTGTCAATAATCAACGGATTTATTATTAATATTTTAAGAGTGTTTTTGTTTTAGAAAGATGGACAGTTTATATGTTAAAGAAATGTCCTTTGAGGTAATATAATTATGATAACTCCATTAGATATTCAAAACAAAGAGTTCTCTAAGGCTGTTCGGGGGTATAAGGAAGAGGATGTAGACAGTTTCCTCGACCTTTTGACTCTGGATCTGGAGAAGGTTTTGGAAGAAAACCGCAAATTGAAAGATCAGATAAAAGTCCTCACCGCTGAGTTGGATCGGTTTAAAAATTCGGAAAACACTGTATTGAAGACCCTTGAAGCTGCAAAGGCTTTAATGAGCGACATATCTGTAAGTGCAGAAAAACGCGCAGAGATATTATTAAAAAATGCGGAATTAGATGCACAGTTGATTCAGAGGGAAGCTAAGGAAAATATCGAAAGACTAAATGAGGAAATGGACGGTATTAAAAACAGACTGATCATATTCAGAGGAAGATACAGAAGCCTGTTGGAATCTGAACTTGAGAAATTTGATAATCTGAGTGCGGAACTTTTTGCTGACAAAGAAATGGGGGAGTTGAAGGGATACACAGAAAAAAAAACCGAAACAACCGAGACAGAAGATATTTCCTCATTTAGAAAATCAACAAATACAAATCTAAGAAAAGGAGAAGGGGTTTAACGATTCCACCGTAATTATATGTATTTAATCATAATCGCTCTGGTTGTCATTTTTGATCAATTAACGAAGTATCAAATCCAGGCCAATATGGAGTTGAATACGTCGATTCCTTTGATAGATGGTATATTTCATATCACATATATTCAAAATCGCGGTGCAGCCTTTAACATATTTTCAGAAAAGACGGTATTTCTGCTGGCAATACAGATGATTGTTATTGCGGCAATATTGATTTACCTTATTAAAAGTCGGAGAAAGGGACATAAAGTCATGCTTCTGAGCCTTTCTTTCATTGCAGCAGGCGGGATAGGAAATCTTATTGACCGTGCCGCAAATGGCCATGTGGTTGATTTCTTGGATTTACGAGTTTGGCCGATTTTTAATGTAGCAGACGTATCTGTTTGTATAGGCTGTGGGTTGTTGATTATTTTTGTGTTACTGATTGAACCGAAGCTTAACAGGAAAGAGTCACAAATTAAGCGTTATAAGGAATCATAAAATGGATAGCAGTGATAAAAGTATTGAATTTGTTGTTGAAGAAAAAATGCAGGGGGCCAGGCTTGATGTGGTCCTCTCTTTTGTTGTTGAGGAAGCATCAAGAAGCTATCTTCAGAAGCTGATAGAAACAGGGGGAGTAGAGGTAAATGGCCTGATTGAACAATCAAAGAAATACAAAGCAAGGGCCGGAGACCTTATCAAAGTGTCGATCCCTGAGCCGGTTGTTCTGGATGTTGTTCCGGAGGATATTCCCATCGATATAGTTTATGAAGACGAAGATGTTTTGGTGGTGAACAAGCCGAAAGGTATGGTGGTCCATCCGGCTGCAGGGAATTATACCAGGACCTTAGTGAATGCGATACTTTTTCGTTGCAAGAATCTTTCTTCCATCAACGGAGTGATTCGCCCGGGTATCGTTCATAGAATTGACAAGGATACCAGCGGACTGCTGATGATAGCAAAAAACAACGCTGCACATCATTCACTTGCACAGCAGCTCGCCGATCATTCCATTACAAGAGTGTATCATGCCATCGTATATAATAACTTTAAAGAAGATGAAGGGACAGTGAATGCACCCATTGGAAGAGATCCGAAAAACCGTCTAAAAATGGCGGTGACCACGCGCAACAGTAAGGAAGCGGAGACACATTATAAGGTATTACAGAGATTTGGTTCCTTTACCTATATTGAAGCCATACTGAAGACAGGCAGGACACACCAAATCAGAGTACACATGGCACACATAAAACATCCTCTTCTTGGCGATGGATTATATGGGCCAAAGAAGAAAGTGTTTGGTGTCGATTATCAGATGCTTCATGCCAAGATTCTTGGTTTTAAACACCCCGTTACCGGTAAGTACATGGAGTTTGAAAGCGATCTTCCCGAATACTTTGAAAATGTGTTGATTAAACTAAAATCAAATACCTCTTGCTAGAACGATAACCTCCCAGGTTCGGAGCTTACATCTTTCAATACGCTCCCATACAACAAAAAAGAAAAAAGGCTGAAGCAGGACGCATCAGCCTTTGACCACAGCCGCTCGATTTTTTACGGAATAAACGAGTATGTTACAAAATTTTCCACGAGAGAAGGGGATCTTCATATATAGTTTTAACGTATTGTAAGCAGCTGGTACAAATATATCCATCTTTAAAGCGGATAATATTTGAATGTCCGCCGCATAAGGCGCAGTATAATTCTCCTGTCATGCAGGTTCGATCCTTTGTAGTTTTACTGTTTCGTTCATTCATATGTATCACTTCCTTTGAATCGTATTTTCCCCTGTAATCAATGGCAGGAGAATTTCTTTCAAGCCTCCAACAGTAAAACGGCTGTGGTAAGTAGGAGCATTTTTATTCTAAGCTAAAATGCGACAATTGGCAAGAAAAAAATATCGAAATGTAATAATTAGTGTATTAAATGTAATAATATGGGATAAGTTGCGATAAACATAAAATAAACAATACGATTTTTATTCTTTACTATACGATGAAAGGCAGAAAAGAGTCTCAGCATTTTATATGCTCATACGGAGCTTCTAGGGTTGACATAAATAGTTTTATTGTTAATGAAGATTACCATTCCCGGTTTGGCACCGTTTGGCTTCTTAACATGCCGGACCTGTGTATAGTCTACCGGCACATTTTCGGATTCACGACCTTTACTGTGATAGGCAGCAAGAGCTGCAGCTTCGAAAATTGCAGTTTCAGTTATGCTCTTTCCTTCTGTAAACAGAATTACATGCGATCCGGGGATATCTTTTGTATGAAACCATATATCCTTTCCGGAAGCTGTTTTAAAAGTAAGTATGTCATTTTCCTTGTTATTTCTTCCTACAAGAACCCTAAAGCCGTCACTGGTGGTATATTCATGCGGTGCAGGTTTGTTGCGGGAGGATTTAAAGTTGTTTTTCCTTTTTCTGAGATATCCGCTTTCTATCAGTTCCAAACGCAGCGCTTCTATTTCCTCGATGGTTTCCGCCTTTTCAATGTAATCTAATACAGATTCCAGATAAGCAGCATCATTGTTTGTTTCTTCTAACTGTCTGTTTTTTTCTATTATAGCTGTTTTTGATTTATTGTATTTTTTATAATATCTTTGAGAATTCTGGATTGGTGTACAGCGCGCATCAAGGGGTATGGTAATGTCCTCATTGCTATAATAATTAAATAGTTCAACCTCGGAAAACCCATGCTTGATTTGGTAGAGGTTTGCAGTCAGCAATTCACCGTAAAGGCGGTAGATATCAGATTCTTTTGCTTTCAGTAAGTCCTCAGACAGCCTTTGCTTCTTTAGATATAGCTTATCCAGGCTGTTTACTGTTGTTTTTACCAAATCAGCAGACTTTTGCTTCACCCGGTTAGAAGCGCTTTTATTTGAATAATAAAAAGATATTGCGTTACTGATATCATTAAAAACAATTTCACGATAGTATCCGGATATAATAATAAGCGGGAAAAGATGAAAATCAAAGGGTGTTCCGTCCTCCGAAAGATATACTCTCGGAGTCGGAGAATCATCATCAATCTTGCTGACCATGTCATTCAAAACATGGGTGACAGCGGCCGGAGATATGGTATGTATGGTACCCGGGTCAAATAAAACAGAATTAATATCAGAATCATATCTATCTTGTTTAAGAAGATTGACGCGATATATGATTTCTTCAGCAATTACAGGGCTGATTCCCTGGATATTGGAAAGCAAGGATTTTGGAATGTTTCCGGTACTGTTTTCAATAAAGGATTCTATTTGGGGCTCTGTGATTCCGTAATATGGGACCTTCCCCTGGGAGGGGGGGTAGACATATTGATGCCCGGGCAGCAGTTGACGGAAACGGTTGACATCGATGGAGATTCGCTTGATACTGTCTATTATTTTGTTGGAAGCAATATCTGTCAGAATTATGTTGCTGTGCTTTCCCATGATTTCCACTATTAACTTTTTGTTGATGGAAAAACCTAATTCATTGATCGTATCTATTGAGATCTCAGCAATTCTTTCTGAGTCCTTTTGGATGATTTCGGAAATGCGGCCACCTTGTATATGCTTGCGTAGTAACATGCAGAAGCCAAAAGGATTCAAGGGATTTGATGATGTTTCACTGATCAGATGAATTCGGGCATGGCTGCTGTTGGCAGAGATATATAATCTTTGATTTTCCCTGGCGGAACGAATATTTAAGATTATTTCATCAGGCTCCGGCTGATATATTTTTTCGATCTTACCGCCGATCAATGTTCTATTAAGTTGATGAACTACTGCTCCAACGACCATACCGTCAAAACTCATTGTGAGGTCTCCTTTTTTAATGTATAATAGTATAATAATATCACATGTATAAAAAATAACAAGATAAGGCAAGGAGTACTTTTTATGATAAAAAGCATGACCGGCTTCGGCAGAAGCCAATACACAGACGGGAAACGGAGCATAATTGTAGAAATAAAGTCAGTTAACCATAGATACAGTGATATCGTGTTTAAAATGCCGAGACGGTATTCTTTTGCCGAGGACCGCTTAAAGAGTTCCGTAAAGGATATTGCAAGACGAGGAAAAATTGACGTGTCTATTATGGTTGAGAATATAACAGAGGACGATACCAATGTAAGGTTGAATACAATGGCAGCCAAGCAATATTATGATAATCTGAAGGAATTACAAAATAATTTTAATCTCTGCGGTGACATTACTCTTCAATTTTTAGCAACGCTTCCCGATGTTTTGAAAACTATTCCTGATCTGGATGACGAGGAGGCAATTTATAATAGCTTAAAAATACCTGTGCTGGAAGCAGCTGAGAAGCTGAACGAAATGAGGATTCAGGAGGGTGCCAAGTTAGCGGAGGATATTATCAAAAGAGGAGATTATATTCGAAGCTGTATGAAGGAAATTAAAAAGAGATCTCCTGAAATAACAAAAGCTTATGCGGAAAAACTGAAAGAAAGAATCAAAGAATTGATTGGAAACAATGTAATCATCCCGGAGGACAGAATTCTCTTAGAAGCGGCTATCTTCGCAGACAAATGCAGCATTACGGAGGAGCTGGTCCGCCTTGACAGTCATATCATACAATTAAACAACATCATTTCAAAAAGTAATCAGCCTGATGGCAAAAAGCTGGATTTTCTTGTCCAGGAAATGAACCGTGAAGCAAATACCATTGGCTCAAAGGCAAATGATATTAATATTACAAACAAAGTGTTAGAGATAAAAAGCGAAATCGAAAAGATCAGAGAGCAGGTACAGAATATTGAATAATTATGCAAAACACTATTGTAAAATTTGACTTTATGTTGTATCGTATGTATTTACATGATAAAAATGAGTTTTACACGATGAAGAAGTGAAAGGAAAGAACATGCCAAAAGGTCTATTATTCATTGTTTCCGGTCCGTCAGGAGCAGGAAAGGGGACGATTTGCAGAAGATTGTTACAAAAAATGGATATCGACCTGTCTGTTTCAATTACGACCAGAAAACCAAGACCCCAAGAAATTGATGGGGAAAACTACTTCTTTGTTTCAGAGGAAAAATTCCTCAAGACGATTAAGAATGACGGTTTTCTCGAATACGCACAGGTTTACGGTAATTACTACGGAACACCGAGAGAAATGGTCACACAGAAGCTTAACAACGGCCGTGATGTGGTTCTTGAGATAGATATTCAAGGGGCACTGCAAATAAAAGCATCCTATCCTCAGGGTATATTCATTTTTATACTGCCTCCTTCGATGGCGGAGCTGAGGAAACGAATCACCGGAAGAGGATCAGAAACAGAACACGATATTAATTTAAGACTGGGAGAAACATTAAAAGAAGTATCATATATCGATAAGTATGATTATTGTGTTGTAAATGGCGAGATCGATGAAGCGGTCAATAGGTTGGCGGCGATCATCAAGGCTGAACATTCCCGGGTCTCGGAAGACATTTATGAATTGATAGAAAAGTATAAGGAGGAGATTTAATGCTATACCCGTCAATTAATGTAATAAGACAAAAAGCTGACAGCAGGTACACACTTGTAATACTGGCCGCAAAGAGGGCAAGAGATATTATCGATGGAAAGCCGAAGCTTACAGAGGTAGATATTGATAAGCCCGTATCTATAGCAGTGAATGAAATTGCTGAGGATCTTATTACTTACAAAAGAGAGAGCTAGAAAAAATTGCATGTTGAAGAGCGAATAAAGTTAGATAAAGATGCATCTCGAAGAACGGACAAAGCCGGTTTTCAGAGGTGCATTTTCAATTCAGCCGCTGTTCACAGTCTTTCGCCTACCCTCCTTTTTCAATTTAATGATTTACAAATTTAGCAGAGTAAAGTATAATTATTACATAAGTTGCGTATAGGAAATGGAGGAGTTTGAAAATGTTTAAAAAAGTGAGTATGTTTCTGGTACTTGTATTAATTATGAGTATTTTTGCGGTCGGTTGCGGGACAGAACCCGCCGATGATGAAACGCCGCCCGCTGATGTCGATACTTCCCTGACCGATATTCAAGATAAGGGAACAATAATTGTCGGCATTGACGATCAATTTCCGCCAATGGGCTTTGTGGGTGATGACGGAGAACTTACAGGCTTTGACGTGGAGCTGTCAAAATTAGTAGCTGAAAAGCTGGGTGTAGAAGCTGTAATTCAGCCTATCGAATGGGCAGCGAAAGAAATGGAACTGAATAGTGGAAATGTCGATGTTATCTGGAATGGTTATACGATCACAGCAGATCGTAACGAACAGGTTGAGTTTACAAAACCGTACCTGAACAATGAACAAGTACTGGTAGTTGCTAAGGATTCTACATATCAGACAAAGGCCGATCTTGAAGGTAAGGTCGTAGGAGCGCAAGCGGAAAGCTCAGGATTGGCAGCTTTAAAAGCAGACCCTGAATTGGCTGACACTGTTGCGGATATACCCGAATATGATGATTACCTTATAGCTTTGATGGATTTAGGAACATCCAGGCTTGATGCTGTTGCAATCGATAAAATCCTGATTGGATATACTATGTCAAAAAATCCTGATGATTACAGAGTGCTTGACGTAAGTTTGACAGACGAGTATTATGGTATTGGCTGTGCTAAAGGTGCAGTGGCTTTGAGAGAAGCGATTGATAAAGCTCTTGACGAATTATATGAAGACGGAAGCATTGAAGATCTATCGATCGAATGGTTTAAAGAAAACATAGTTATTCGCGATGTCGATAAACTTACAGCTGCAGATTTCGAATAACATGTTCCGTTAGATTAAGTAAAAGAATAGGGCTTCTGCTACGGCAGAGGCTTTATTTCTTTATAGGATTATACGAGAAAGGCGGTTAGTACTTGGAAAATCTTGCAAATATTACTTTATTTATATTACAAGGTGCTGTAGTTACGTTAAAAATCTATTCTATTACGATCATCTTTTCAATACCTCTGGGTATGCTTTTCGCTATGGGAAAATTAACAAAAATCCCTCCTTTAAGATGGATTTTGGAAGCATATACCTGGGTATTCCGAGGAACACCGCTGCTGCTGCAGTTACTTTTTGTTTACTTCGGACTTCCCTATTTAGGAATGGAGCTGAGCAGAGAGATGGCTGCTTATGTGACATTTGTCGTAAATTATGCCGCATATTTTACGGAAATATTCAGGGCCGGTATCCAATCTGTAGAAAAAGGACAATATGAAGCAGCCAAAGCTCTTGGTATGAATTTCAGAATGACAATGAGGCGAATAATTATTCCACAGGCTATAAAGGTAATTCTTCCTCCTACGGGTAATGAAGCCGTTACATTGATAAAGGATACAGCGCTTGCTTCTGTTATTGCACTGGCAGAAATTTTAAGAAATGCAAAGTCGATGGTATCTCGTAACGCAAGCATAGAAGGATATATTATCGCAGCGATCCTCTATTTGATAATGACATTTGTGATCATCAATATATTCAAACATATAGAGAAACGCTTTGCATATTACCAGTAGGGAGGTTTTGTATGGAAGAAATCATTAGAGTTGAAAATCTTCATAAAGGCTTTGATACGCTTAAAGTCTTAAAGGGTATTGACTTTACGGTTAAAAGAGGGGAGATCATTTCAGTAATTGGTCCTTCCGGTTCTGGGAAGAGTACCTTGCTTCGTTGTCTCAACCACCTGGAGGTAGCAGACAAAGGAAGCATCAGCTTTGAAAATAATTATATCGCTAAAGCAGACGCAACCGGAAAGGCGATATATAAGAGAAACAAAGAGGTTATTAAAATATGCAGCAATATAGGTATGGTCTTTCAGAACTTTAATTTGTTCCCGCATAAATCTGTCTTGGGGAACATTATAGAGGCTCCAATCATGGTAAAAGGAAAATCAAAAAAAGAAGCTGTAAAATCTGCAGAAAACCTTCTGGATAAGGTAGGGCTTAAGGATAAAAGGGATTCATACCCGTATCAGCTTTCGGGAGGTCAGAAGCAGAGAGTCGCAATAGCAAGAGCTTTGGCAATGGACCCGGAAATAATGCTTTTTGACGAACCGACTTCAGCCTTGGATCCGGAGCTCATAGGAGAAGTGCTTCAAGTAATTAAGAACCTTGCTGAAGAACGAATGACTATGCTCATTGTGACGCACGAGATGAACTTTGCCCGGGAAATTTCCGACAGAATTATCTTTATGGACGATGGAAAAATCGTGGTTGATGGTGTACCGGACGATATTTTTGTGAATCCGGAGCATCCCAGAATCAAAACTTTTCTGAATAAAGTGTTGTAATAAATAAAAAATTCAAATTATCTGCAACATTTTTGTGATTTTCTTCCCCTACTATATAGAGGAGGTGGAAGAATGAATCCGACTGATAAGATGAAGATGAAACAGGATTACATTCCTGTTATTACGAGAAAGGAAACAACCAGAGTTTATTTGAAAGACATACTGTATATTGAGACTGAATTGCGAGTAATAAATATCTATACTGAAAACCGGATTTATAGAAAATATGGTAAACTGAATGATTTGATGAACTCTTTGAATAGTCATTTTTATCGCTGCCATAAAAGCTGTATAGTGAATCTGGAAAAGATAATGAGTATGGAAGATGGAGTTTTTTATTTTTACGGCGGAAAAACTCTTAGGATAGGCAAGAACAAGTATCAGTATACCAGAAGCTATTACAAAAAATATTTGGAACAAAACATGAAATAAACTTTCCTGCTGCCAAGGTTTTCTAAGCTAAGGCAGCATTTTCCTGTTATTGTAAAATATTACGGGGCATATGCAAAATTTCAAAAAGAATCGAAAAATTGCCTCCCGATACGGAAATTGCAGAAGTATTGTAAAACATATGGATTTGGGATATATAAACGATTGAGTTTGGCGAGGAGGGTAATTTAAATGTTGAGTCTACAACGGATTGACGGAGCTGTAACTTTTTCTTGATTTTTCAATCATTATAGTGTATATTATTCAAGGATGTATCTCGGATCGAGATATTTCATATTTTAAATTAAATTCACACACCGTGCTACAGAGGAATGGGTGCCTGAAAATGGTCATTTTTATGGACAGTACGGTGGAGGAAGAAAACCAGGAGGTAAAAGATTAATGGCAGTAATTTCAATGAAACAGCTATTGGAAGCAGGTGTACATTTCGGACACCAAACAAGAAGATGGAACCCTAAAATGGCTCCATATATTTTTACGGAAAGAAACGGGATCTATATTATAGACCTGCAGAAAACAGTCAGAAAAATCGATGAAGCTTATATGTTCATGAAGGAAGTTGCCGCAACAGGAAGACCTGTCCTGTTCGTTGGAACAAAGAAGCAGGCTCAAGCAGCTATTCATGATGAAGCCAAAAGATGCGGAATGTATTATGTAAATGAGAGATGGCTTGGAGGAATGATGACAAATTATAAGACTATCAGCAGCCGGATCATGAGACTTAATGATATAAAGTCAATGGAAACAGACGGAACATTCGAAGCATTAACAAAAAAAGAGGTTATAAAGCTAAAAGCAGAGCTTGAAAGACTTGAAAAATTCCTGAACGGCATAAAAGACATGAAAGGTATGCCGGCTGCAGTATTTATTGTTGATCCAAAGAAAGAAAGAATTGCGATCAAAGAAGCCAGAATTTTGGGCATTCCGATCGTTGGTATTGTAGATACAAACTGCGATCCGGATGATGTTGACTATATTATACCTGCGAATGATGATGCAATCAGAGCAATTAAACTTATAACCGGAAAAATGGCTGATGCGATAATTGAAGCTAACCAGGGTGAAAGCTTTGATGATGCCGAAGAAGCTGCGGCGGAAGAGGAAGTGGCAGAAGAAGCAGTTGCTGAATAATCCCGCTTTAATCACAGCATGATATCAGTAGAATAAAACAGAGGAGGATGTACTAAAATGGGTGTAACAGCCGGCATGGTAAAAGAACTGCGTGAAAGAACAGGCGCAGGGATGATGGACTGTAAAAAAGCTCTTGTTGAAACAAGTGGAAATATTGAAAAGGCGATTGAGCTGCTAAGAGAAAAAGGTCTTGCACAGGTTGCAAAAAAATCTGGAAGAATCGCTTCACAAGGTTTAGTCAGACTTGCGTTTTCAGCTGATGGCAAAAAAGCTGCTGCAGTTGAAGTAAATTCAGAAACAGACTTTGTAGCAAAGAACGAAGAATTTATTGATTTTGTTTCATCTTTGGCAGATTTGGCTCTTTCATCTACAGCAAATGATATGGAAGGTTTTAAGGCTTTGACATATAAGGATGAAGGGACCGTTCAGGATGCTTTAAACAGCTTGATAGCAAAGATCGGTGAGAATATGAATATCAGGAGATTCGCGCGATTTGAGACCCCGGGCACTGTCTACACCGGTTATACTCACGGAAACGGCAAGATTGGCGTTATCGTCGAGTTTGAAACAGAAGCCTCTGCGGAGGAGATAGCAGTAATGGGCAAGGATGTTGCAATGCAGATTGCTTCTATGAATCCAAAGTTTATTGATGAATCATCAATTGACTCTGAATTTATCGAAAGCGAAAAGAAGATATTAGTTCAGCAGGCACTTAATGAAGGAAAGCCGGAGAATATTGTTGAAAAAATGGTTGCAGGAAGACTGAAAAAAGAATTGAAGGAAACCTGTTTGATAGAGCAAAAGTTTGTAAAGGACGGAGAAATTAACGTTTGCCAATATATCGATAGCTTTGCGGCTGAATTAGGAAAACCTGTCAAGGTAAAGGATATGTTGAGATACGAAGTCGGCGAAGGATTAGAAAAGAAAGAAGAAAATTTTGCCGAAGAAGTTGCAAAACAGATGAACAACTAAACAGAATATGCTATAATAAAGGACACTGGTTTAGTGTCCTTTATTTCAAATTAAGCGTTTATAATATTGAACGCCGCGTGAATATTATATTTGCCTAGAGCAAATCGCGCATGGCGATTTAAATCGAACAAGTCTATTTGAAAGGACGCGGGTATGGATCCAAAATATAAAAGAGTCATTTTAAAAATTAGCGGAGAAGCACTGGCCGGAGAATCAAGATTTGGCTTAAATGAAGATATGCTTAGTATGGTTGCAAAGCAGGTAAAAATACTGACGGAAATGAAAGTTCAAGTGGCGGTTGTCGTTGGAGGCGGGAATTTCTGGAGAGGAAGAACCAGTAATACTATGGATCGTGCGACAGCGGATTATATGGGTATGGTAGCTACAGTTATAAACGCACTGGCCCTTCAGGACGCATTTGAAGCCATCGATATCCCAACTCGGGTACAAAGCGCCATAGAGATGAAGGAGGTAGCAGAAACCTACATAAGAAGACGGGCAATGTCCCATCTATCCAAAAATATTGTAGTCATTTTTGCGGCTGGGACAGGAAATCCTTTCTTCTCGACTGATACCACAGCGGCATTGAGGGCAGCCGAAATTGAAGCTGATATCATACTATTGGCAAAAAAGGTTGATGCTGTTTATTCAGATGATCCTGAAAGCAATCCCAATGCAATACGTTATGAAAACCTGACGCACATGGATCTACTGGAAAAATCTTTAAAGATTATGGATTCTACGGCGGCAACTTTATGCATGGATAATAACATTCCTATCCACGTGTTTGGATTGGCGGAGCCTGACAATGTAATCAAAGCTGTCTGCGGCGAAAAAATCGGCACGATTATTAAATAGTAAGGGATAGTGCGGGAATAATATTATTTATAACGGAGGATAAAATTATGAGTACTGATGTTCAACAAGTTCTGGAAGATAAGATGAAAAAGAGTATATCGGTTTTAAAGGAAGAGTTAAATACCGTAAGAGCGGGAAGAGCAAACCCGGCCATATTGGATAAAATAATGGTGGATTACTATGGAAGTCCGACTCCGTTGAAAAACATTTCAAATATATCGGTTCCTGATCCGAGGACCCTATTGATTTCACCCTTTGATCCAAAATCTATCAATGATATAGAAAAGGCGATCAATATTGCCAATTTAGGAATTAATCCTTCCAATGACGGCAAATCTATTCGGCTGGCAATCCCAGCCGTAACGGAAGAAAGAAGGAAAGAACTGATCAAAGTAATAAAAAAATATGGAGAAGAAACTAAGGTCGCAGTCAGAAACGAGAGAAGGGATGCCAATGATTCACTTAAAAAACTGGAAAAAACCGGTGAAATAACTGAAGATGATTTAAAAAAATCTATTGATGAAGTGCAAAAAATGACAGATAAATCTATTAAAGATATTGATCTGATCATTGCGGACAAAGAAAAGGAAATCATGGAGGTTTAATCTTTGAAAAGTTTCCCTGATATTTTAGGAACAGAGCTTCAAAATGCAGCAGCCCTTCTGGAAGCAGAAGGGTTAGATTTTATTGTTGCGGAAACAAAACCGCCAAAGCGGGAGCTTACGGAAGGAACGCTTCGGGTAATTCGTGTACAGCTACAGAATACCGAAACAGATAAATCAGAGTTGCGGGAGAAGCTTGATATGCCGACCTCAAACAGAGCGGTTTTAACGGTTTGCAGAATATGATTGATTTAGAGAAGATCCCGGAACATGTGGCCATAATAATGGATGGAAACGGAAGATGGGCGCAAAACAGGAATTTACCAAGGATGGCAGGACACAATGCCGGAATGATGGCTATGAAGGAAATTATAAAAGCAGCTTCGGCGCTGGGGATTAAGCATCTGACGGTCTATGCCTTTTCCACTGAAAACTGGAAGCGCTCTTCGGAAGAGGTCAGCGGTATTTTTAAGCTTTTGATTATTTACGTTGAGAAAGAGCTGAATGAGCTTCATAAAAATAATGTAAAAGTCAGAATACTGGGTCATTATGACAGGCTCCCGAAGGAAGCGGTGAAAAGCCTTGAACGTTCTCTGGCAACGACGAAAGACAATACGGGTATGCAGTTCAATATCGCTTTGAATTACGGAGGACGGGATGAAATCCTAAGATCAGTAAAAAATCTTGCCATGAAGGTCGAGCAAGGATCCCTGAAAGCGGATGAGATTACAGAAGGAGATATTGCCGATAATCTCTACACATCCGGAATTCCTGATCCGGATTTGCTCATACGAACCAGCGGTGAAATGAGGCTGAGCAATTACCTGCTGTGGCAAAGCGCGTACAGCGAATTTGTGTTTTCCGATGTGCTGTGGCCTGATTTTACCAAAGAAGAGTTTGAAAAGGCAATTGAGGTATTTCAAAACAGAAAAAGACGGTTCGGAGGCAGGTGATAACCAAATGAAAACAAGGATCCTATCTGCAATTATAATGCTGCCGCTCTTAGTAATCGTATTTATTGGAGACTGGCTGCTTATTGTAGGTTGCTTTGTAATAGGACTTATGGGGATAAGGGAATTTTATCGAGGATTTGAAAATCTGAATATTAAACCTTCCAAGCTGGTTGCAAACTTAAGCATTCTTGGTCTTTATGCCATCAATATTTTTGCTCCGGCTGAACACAGATTTTATATACTATGGATAATAGCGGTTATTCTTATGAGTTTCCTTTATTTATTCAATGCTGAACATAGAGAATTGACAGACGCTATGGCGACTATAACAGGAATCTTTTATGTCGTGTTTTTTTCGTTCCATGTCGCCCTGGTTGATCAGACCGGAGAATATGGTCTGATGGTTTGGCTGATATTCCTTACAGCCTTTGGTACGGATATTATGGCATATTTTACCGGATATGCGCTTGGAAAACACAAGCTTGCGCCCAGAATCAGCCCGAAAAAAACGATAGAGGGCTCTATTGGCGGCATCCTTGGCAGTGTTATATTTTGTGCCATATTCGGTTACTTTGTAATTCCAAGGCTCTTGGTACATTGCATCATTCTGGGACTTCTTGGAGGAATTATATCTCAGATTGGTGACCTTACAGCATCTATATTTAAGCGTAAAATGGGTATCAAAGACTATGGGAACCTTATTCCGGGTCACGGCGGGATATTGGATCGCTTTGACAGCGTGCTGTTCACAGCGCCGATGGTGTATTATTATATTATTTTCATAATAGGGCAATGAATCAATCAAGAATACGTAAACCTATTTACATTGTTAAAAATATTGCTCACCATAATCAGATAACATTGGAAAACAGTTCGGATATTTCCTTTTATACAAAGGCAGGCGCCGCATTCAAGAGTATAATTATAATAAGGAGTTCCTTGTGAAGAAAATTGCAATATTGGGATCGACCGGTTCAATCGGGACCCAAACCTTGGATATCATAGAACAAAACCCGGATCGTTTCACAGCGACAGTACTGACCTGCGGAACCAATATTGAATTGCTGGGAAATCAAATAGAGCGGCACAAGCCTTCACTTGCTGTTGTTATGAATGAAAATGACGCAGTAGAGATGGGAAAAAGATACCCGCATACTGAATTTTTGTACGGAATGGAAGGGTTAGTCGTTGCTGCGGCAAAAACAGACTGCAATATGGTATTAAATTCTTTAGTGGGTATGATGGGTCTGACTCCGACATACTATGCAATTAAAGCAGGGAAGGATATTGCGCTTGCAAATAAGGAGACCCTGGTTGCCGGAGGAGAGCTTATTATGAGCGCTGTTAAGGATCATAGAGTTCGCCTTCTTCCGGTAGACAGCGAGCACAGCGCTATATTTCAGGCACTGCAGGGGAATGAACAAAATGATATTGAGCGTATTATCCTGACGGCTTCCGGAGGTCCATTTAGAGGTTATACTGTCGATCAGCTTAAACATATCACCAAAGAGCAGGCATTGAAGCATCCCAATTGGGAGATGGGCGAAAAAATTACGATTGATTCCGCAACGATGATGAATAAAGGGCTAGAGGTTATCGAAGCAAGGTGGCTTTTTAATATTCCGCCGAAGGCAATAGAAGTAGTGGTGCACCCGCAGAGCATCATTCACTCCATGGTAGAATATGCCGACCATTCTATCATTGCTCAGCTTGGTATTCCTGATATGAGAATCCCTATAAGCTATGCGTTAAGTTATCCGGAAAGGATAGCGAACCGGTTTGGCATGGTCGATTTCATAAAGGCGGGAGCGCTCACCTTTGAAAGCCCGGATTTGGATACATTTCAATGTCTTGCCTTGGCATATGAGGCGGTTGAAAAGGGCGGAAGCTATCCTGTAGCATTAAATGCCGCAAATGAGGTATTGGTTCAGCAATTTTTAGAAAAACGGATAAGTTTTTTAGATATTCAGAATACTACATACAATGTAATGCAAAAACACAATCCGGAATATAATCTGGATTTGGAAGCGATATTGGAGATTGATTTTAAAATCAGGGGGGAACTGAAGATATGATGATTGTATATGCAATCTTAATTTTTTGCCTGCTAATATTTGTGCATGAGCTTGGTCATTTTGTGACTGCAAAAACAGTAGGGATAAAGGTCAATGAATTTTCTCTTGGAATGGGACCGTTGCTGTTTAATTTCAAAAAGGGCGACACAGAGTACTCTCTGAGGGCATTGCCTATCGGAGGATACTGCAAAATGGAAGGAGAGGATGAAGAGTCAGGAGATTCTAACGCCTTCAATAATAGACCTCTTCCCGCAAAAATGCTGGTCGTTATTGCAGGATCCGTAATGAATCTTATATTTGCAATCGTTATTCTTGCCATAGTTTTTATTGCGGTTGGCATTCCAAACACCACAATCAAGGCATTGCCACCGGATTTGCCTGCAGGAAAAGCAGGCTTGATGCCCGGAGACACCATAGTTCAGATCGAGGATAAAGAAATTCGAGAATGGAGTGAAATACTTGATGCCATCGGAAGCGGCAAAGAGGAAACCCTGACGATAATAGCGGACCGTGACGGAACAAGAATACCTTTTGAAGTTGATGTGGTAATAGAGCAGGAGCGCAGGATTATCGGTATACAACCGGATTCTACAAAAAATCCAGGCAAGGCTCTGGTGCTGGGCACAAAAAGTACTTTTGAAATGGGAGTTGAGATGATCAAGGTGATCGGTCAACTAATTTCAGGTAAAGTTGCGGCAGATGCATTGACCGGACCGGTTGGGATTGTTTATATAGTCGGGGATACGGCAAAGATGGGTTTGCTAAATCTGGCACAGCTGACAGCTTTTATAAGTCTGAATCTTGCAATAGTAAACATGCTGCCTTTTCCGGCATTGGACGGAGGGCGTGCATTGTTCCTGATAATCAGGACATTTACAGGTAAAACTATTACTGATGCAACCGAGGGGACGATTCATTTTGTCGGATTGCTGCTTTTATTCGGACTAATGATTTATGTCACTTTTCAGGATATTGGAAGGTTTCTATTATGAGTAAACAGGTAATGTGCGGGGGTATTCCCATAGGCGGAGGCGCCCCGATCAGCATACAATCAATGACTAATACGGATACGAGAAATATTGCTGAAACGGTCAGACAAATTGAGCGCTTGACTGAATCAGGCTGTGATATAGTACGTTGCGCTATTCCCGACATGGAAGCCGCAGAAGCCTTTGGCGAAATCAAAAAGAAAGTAAAGGTACCTCTGGTTGCGGATATCCACTTCGATTATCGTATAGCAATAGCCTCCATAAAAAATGGAGCGGACAAGGTTCGGATCAACCCCGGCAATATCGGCAGCAATGAAAGAGTGAAAGCTGTCGTTGATGCAGCGAAAGAGAGGAGAATCCCAATTCGAGTCGGAGTGAATTCAGGGTCATTGGAAAAAGAGATACTGAAAAAATATCAGGGAGTTACAGCAGGGGGTCTTGTCGAAAGCGGGTTGAGGAATATAAAGATGATTGAGGATATGAATTTTTCAGACCTTGTTATATCCCTGAAATCGTCTGATGTCAGGCTGAATTATAAAGCTTATAATCTGATTCATAAACAGACAGATTATCCTTTGCATGTTGGTATAACAGAGGCAGGGACTATAGAAAGCGGCAAAGTAAAGTCTGCTGTCGGCATAGGATCACTGCTTCTGCAAGGTATAGGAGATACAATAAGGGTTTCACTGACAGGAGATCCGGTAAACGAGGTATATTTTGCGGCAGAAATATTAAAGGCTTTGGATTTGAGAAATAATACTATTCGTTTCATATCGTGCCCTACGTGCGGAAGATGCGGTGTTGACCTGTCCAAAATTGCGTCGGAAGTTGAAAATGCACTAAAACCTATGGAAAAAAAGATGAAAGAAAGGCAATTGCCATCTTTTACAGTAGCAGTTATGGGCTGCGAAGTCAACGGTCCCGGAGAAGCCAGAGAAGCTGATTTCGGAGTGGCTTGCGGTAAGGGAAAGGGTCTTATTTTTAAAAAAGGTAAACCAGTTCGAAACGTCCGAGAAGAAGATATTTCAAAAGAGCTAATTCTATATATCGAACAAGAGAATATACTGGTTTAATTAAAACCGTTTTTAAAGGGGGATTTTTATGATTTCTGAAATAGTAATGTCGGAGCCGTTGATTTGGATCATGATTGCTGTGACATTTGCAATAATTGAAGGATTTACTATGGGGCTGACAACAATTTGGTTTACCGCAGGCGGAGTCGCTGCGTGTGTTGTCGCCTTACTTGGTGGTTCGCTGCTGCTTCAGGTCATAGTTTTTTTTGCAGTGTCGATAATATTGTTGTACTTCACAAGACCGTTAGCTGAAAAAAGACTTAAAATCGGTCATGAAAAAAACAGTATCGATCAAATGATAAACAAGACCGGAATAGTAACGGAAACCATCGAACCGTATCACACCGGACTGGTAAAGCTGAACGGAATGATCTGGACTGCTGTATCAAAAGACAACAAGGAGATTCTGTTAAAGGATGAAATCGTTAAAATTATTAGAATTGAAGGGGTTAAGCTCATTGTTGAGCGAGTGAAAGGAGAAGAGTAAATGTCAGATATTATATCAATATTATCGATTTTTTTACTGATAGTTATTGCAATTTTTCTGGTGGTAACGAATATCCGCATTGTTCCTCAAGCCAGAGCATATGTAGTGGAGAGGCTTGGTGCTTATCATGCCACCTGGCAAGTCGGACTTCACATTAAAATTCCGCTTATCGATAAAATAGCAAGAAAGGTTTCCCTGAAGGAACATGTAATCGATTTTCCGCCTCAGCCGGTAATAACTAAGGATAATGTTACTATGGAAATCGATACTGTCCTGTATTTTCAAATCACGGACCCGAAGCTTTATGCCTATGGTGTTGAAAATCCCATGTCGGCCATTGAGAATCTTACGGCGACCACGCTGAGAAATATAATAGGAGATCTGGAGCTGGACGAATCGCTTACGAGCAGAGAACATATCAATTCAAAAATACGCATTGTGCTGGATGAAGCAACGGATCCATGGGGCATTAAAATCAACCGCGTTGAAGTAAAAAATATCGTTCCGCCTAAAGATATCCAGCAGGCGATGGAAAAACAAATGCGTGCGGAAAGAGAGAGAAGAGAATCCATAATCAGAGCAGAAGGAGAGAAAAAATCAGCAATTCTAATTGCAGAAGGAAATAAGCAGTCTGTCATCCTTAATGCTGAAGCGGATAAAGAATCTAAAATACTGGAAGCAGAAGCGAATAAGGAAGCACAGATCAGAAATGCGGAAGGAGAGGCGAAAGCCATTCTGTTGGTACAGAAAGCTACGGCGGATGGTATTAGAATGCTGGTCGAATCTGACCCAACACAGCAAATTATCGCGCTGAAGAGCTTGGACGCTTTTGTGGCAGCGGCGGATGGAAAAGCTACAAAGATAATCATTCCTTCAGAGATACAAGGTCTTGCAGGCTTGGCAACTTCTATTACTGAGCTGATGAAAGAGGATAAGACCTTGAAAGAGAATAGGACGTTGAAAGAAGATAATACCGAGAAAACAATGTAGAAATGGCAAATGCGGAGGCAATAATTGAAATCATTAATAGAAAACACAATACATTGGAATAATATTGGAAAGCATTCAAAGGACAGATATATATACGCTATCGAAAAGGCAGTTGTTTTGAAAGAGACAGCTGTTCTTTCTATAGACATTAAACTAAATTTCGTAGTCCCTTATCCTGATGTTGATCGTATCTCTAAAACAATTAAAAATGAAGTAGATGGGCTACAGGGAGTATCGGTTAATTTTATTTATGAGGATATTATTTTGTCAGAAAAGGAAATAATCAAGCTCTACATAGAACATATGATTAATGAGATCAATGGCAGCCATGCAGCAGTTACGAAAACTATATTTCCAAATAATTTTACTTATGAAAACGGTAAACTGACGATCAAGGCCCTGGGAGACATGGCAGTCAAAGAACTTAACGAAAAGGTTGCAAATGAATTTGAAATGTACATGAGACGGGATTTTGGAATAAACGTTAACGTTGAATTTATCAATAATGAAGACAGCTATTTAATAACAGAAAGAAAAAAAATAGAGCTGTCAAAAAAAGAGCAAGAAGAGGCGGATAAAGCAAGGAAATTGGCTGCTTCAAATGAAAACAGCAGTAACATCAGGACCAATGGGGATATTCAGTCAAAGTGGAGCCATAAAGAAAAAGAAGAGATACCCATAGATGGAAATAGAATAATGGGAAAACCAATACGTGATGAATCAGTTCCCATATCAAGCTTAACAGTGGATAGCGGACCGGTTGCAATTGACGGAACAATATTTCATAAAGAAGCTAGAACCATTAAGAATAAAAAAAAGCTCATTACCTTGCTGATAACTGACAGAACTACGTCTGCCTGTGTTAAGGTTTTTGCGTCTGAAAATAAATGGAATGAGATCGACAATAATTTGAAACCCGGAGATCATGTAAAAATCAGAGGCAATGTCGAATTTGACACCTTTGAGAATATTTTGGTACTCATGGGGAAGGATATTGAAAAAATTGAAAAGGAAGGTCGGCAGGACCACAGCGAAAAAAAGAGAGTCGAACTTCACGCACATACGAAGATGAGCGCTATGGATGGCGTAAACGATGTAGCAGAACTGATTAGAACTGCGGCAAAATGGGGTCAGAAAGCCATCGCCGTGACGGATCATGGAGTAGTGCAGGCTTTCCCGGAAGCAGAAAAAACAGTATTATATGAAAAGCTTGATTTGAAGGTCATATATGGACTGGAAGGTTATCTTTATGACGATTCCGGTGATACAGGAAAAAAAATTGACTATAAGTCCAAAAATACAAATCATATCATAATATTGGCCAGAGCACAGGAAGGGCTGAAAAACCTGTATAAGCTGGTATCCTTATCACACTTGGAATATTTCTATAAGAAACCTCGAATACCGAAATCAGTGCTGACGGCCCATCGTGAGGGATTGATCATAGGATCGGCCTGCGAAGCGGGCGAAGTCTATCAGAGTATTTTGCATCGGATGCCGGAAGGCGAGGTGAAACGCATCGCTGAGTACTATGATTATCTTGAAATCCAGCCGCTTACAAATAATCAATTTCTCATCGATAACGGTACGGTACCTGATGTGGAAAGGCTGAAAGAAATTAATCGGGAGATCATTACTCTCGGGAAAAAACTAAACAAGCCGGTTGCGGCTACCTGCGATGCTCACTACGCCGACCCGGAGGAAGCATTGTACAGAAAAATACTTATGGCCGGTCAGGGATATAAGGACATCGAAGGAGATAATGGTCTTCATCTTAGAACAACGGAGGAAATGCTTATAGAATTCAATTATCTGGGAGATGAACTCGCAAGGGAAGTTGTGATCGATGCGACAAATCATATTGCAGACATGATCGAAAAACTGGCTCCGGTCCCCATAGGAAAATTCCCTCCTAAAATTGAAGGAGCTGATGAAAGGCTTAGAACCAGTTGTATGGAAACTGCCATAAGAATATACGGTTACCCGCTTCCGGAAATAGTTCAGAAACGATTGAACAGAGAGCTCGATTCCATAATTAATAACGGATATGCAGTTATGTACGTCTCGGCGGCAATGCTTGTTCAAAAATCCTTGTCAGACGGCTATCTGGTTGGCTCAAGAGGCTCCGTAGGATCGTCCTTTGCCGCAACAATGGGAGGGATCACAGAGGTCAATCCGCTTTCACCTCATTACATATGTCCAAATTCCGAGTGCAAGAACTCTGAATTTATATTGGATGGAAGCTATGATTGCGGTATCGATATGCCGGATAAAATATGTCCAAAATGCGGGGAAGAGTATAAGAAAGACGGATTTAGCATACCCTTTGAAGTATTCCTTGGATTCGAAGGCGATAAGGAACCTGATATTGACCTTAATTTTGCCGGAGAATACCAGCCTATAGCGCATAAATATGTGGAAGATATTTTTGGTAAAGAAAACGTATTCAGAGCAGGAACTATAGGAACCATAGCAGCCAAAACAGCTTACGGCTTTGTTATGAAATATTTTGAAGAACGCCAGCAGCCTGTAAACAAATGGGAAGCTGACCGTTTAGCGAAATGCTGTACAGGGGTAAGAAGAACGACGGGGCAGCATCCCGGAGGCATTATAATTCTTCCTAAAGGACATGAAATCTATGAATTTTGTCCGGTTCAGCGCCCCGCAAACGATATGAAAACTGACATAATAACAACGCATTTTGATTATCATTCATTGGATGAAAATTTGCTCAAGCTTGATATACTGGGACATGATGTTCCATCCATGATCAGACAGCTTCAGGATATGACAGGGGTCGATCCTCTGGAAGTTCCCCTTAAAGATAGAAGCGTAGACAGCATTTTCAACGGTATAGAAAGTTTGGATATCAAAGACCCTGAGTATAAATTTACCCATGGGACTTATGGAATTCCTGAATTTGGGACGAAGTTCGTCAGACAGATGCTGGACGACACTAAACCGGCTCTGTTTGCTGATCTGGTCCGAATATCAGGATTTTCCCACGGTACTGACGTGTGGATCAATAATGCACAAAATTTTATTCGGGATGGTTCCGCAACTATGAAGGATGCAATATCAACAAGGGATGATATAATGAACTATCTCATTTCAAAGGGGCTTCCCAATAAGACAGCATTTAAAATCATGGAAAATGTAAGAAAAGGGCGGGGTATTACAGCTGAAGAAGCAGAGTTGATGACAGATAATAATGTTCCGGAATGGTATATAGAATCCTGCCGAAGAATTAAATATATGTTCCCGAAAGCTCATGCGGTGGCTTATGTTATGATGTCATACCGCATTGCATATTACAAGGTATATCATCCGGTAGAATTTTATGCTACTTTCTTTACCACTAAAGTAAATGATTTTGATTCCGAAACCATTATAAAAGGCGCAAAAGCAGTACAAGATAAGATTGATTTAATCGAGTCAAAAGGAAAGAACGCCACTAATAAAGAAACGGAAGAGCTGACAGTGCTGGAAGTGGCCTATGAAATGTATGCAAGAGGCTACAAATTTTATCCCGCAAAACTAGGGAAATCACACGAAACACGTTTCTTATCCGAAGAAAGCAAGGCCAGGCTTCCTTTCTCGGCTTTGCCTGGAGTCGGGGAAAATGCCGCTAAGGCCTTAGTCTCAGAATATACCAAAAAACCCTTCATATCAATTGACGATATGAGTAGCAGGGCAAAGCTGAATAAAACAGCCATCAAAGCACTTACAGATCATGGAGTTCTGTCTGAGTTGCCTGAATCAGATCAGATATGTCTTTTTTAATAAAAGAACTTGCAATATCAAGGCTTTTATGTTATTCTCAAATAGTGTAATAAACATGGCTTGTGAATGCAAAAGAGTGGGCAATCCCACTCTTTCACTTTTGTATGCCAGAATAAAATAAGGAAAATCCGTTCAAAAGGAGTTAAAAATGGCTAAATTCAGCGTAAAGGAACTCATTACCATGGAGCTTGAGGAGTTTCTTGAAAAAAGCGGATATGAACTTTATAATGTTGAATTTGTTAAAGAAGGAAAGGATTGGTTTCTGAGAGTTTTCATAGACCGGACTCAAAGCACTGAAGGACAGGGAATCAGTACTGATGACTGTGAGAAAGTGAGTAAATATCTCAGTGCCAGATTGGATGAGCTCGATCCTATTAAGCAAAATTATTATCTTGAAGTCTCCTCACCGGGAATAGACAGGGCACTGATCAAAGACAGTGATTACGTTAAGTTTGCAGGACGCTTTGTGGATGTTACTTTATATCAGGCAATGAATGGAAGGAAGACCATTTTTGGGAGGCTCTCCGGCATAGAGGACGGCAATTTAATAATATTAGATGAAAAAGAAAACAGAATTGAAATACCGATGGAAAAAGTGTCAAAGACCAAGCTTGCGATTCTTTTGTAAGGAGGAGTATTAGAATATAATGAATAGAGAGTTTATTATGGCAGTAGAAGAATTAGAAAAAGAAAAGGAAATATCAAAGGAACTTCTGATTGAAGCAATCGAATCTGCCCTGGTATCAGCATATAAAAAGAATTATGGAACTTCTCAAAATGTCAGAGTCAATATTAATAAAGAAACCGGAGATATCGATGTTTTTATGCGAAAGGATATAGTGGAGACCGTTGAGGATGATTTGACTGAAGTATCGATCGAAGATGCACGGGAAATAGATATTAAATATCAAATCGGCGATGTGCTGGAAATACAGGTCACACCGAGGGATTTCGGCAGAATAGCAGCACAGACTGCCAAGCAGGTGGTTGTTCAGCGAATACGTGAAGCCGAAAGAGGACAGATATATGACGATTATTCGAGCCGTCAATCAGAGATCGTAACAGGAGTTATTCAGAGGATCAGCAATGATACTGTGTTTATCAACATGGGAAGGACAGAAGGTATTTTAGCTGTAACAGAACAGGTAAGCGGAGAGAAATATATTGTAAACAACAGAATCAAAGTTTATATAATGGACGTAAAGAAAACAACCAAAGGGCCGCAGGTATACCTGTCAAGATCGCATCCGGGGCTTGTAAAGCGGCTTTTTGAACTGGAAGTACCCGAAATACAGGATGGAATCGTTGAAATTAAAAGTATTTCAAGAGAAGCAGGATCCAGAACGAAAATGGCTGTTTATACTTCAGATGAAAATGTAGACCCTGTGGGAGCATGTGTCGGCGCAAGAGGTACAAGAGTCCAGACGATCGTAGATGAGTTGTTTGGAGAGAAAATTGATATTATTAACTGGAGCGCCGAGCCTGAAAAATTGATTAGCAGCGCTCTAAGCCCTGCTAAGGTTGAAAAGGTCATCATCAATGAGGATGGAAAGTCGGCAACTGTTATCGTCCCGGATTATCAGCTGTCTTTGGCTATAGGAAAAGAAGGTCAGAATGTAAGGCTTGCCGCGAGGCTATGCGGATGGAAGATTGACATTAAAAGCCATTCCCAATTCTTTACCGATAAAATTGAAGATTACAACGATTTCGATGACGATAACGACTTAGATTATATCGATGAAGATAACGAAGATATACTTGCAGATAGTGAAACAATTATCGAGATTACCGAAGAAAACGAGTAAAGGAACTACGCTTTTAAACAAATAAAGATTTAGTTTAAGAATAGGGGGTGCGCTTCTGTGAAAACAAAAAAAACTCCAATGAGAAGATGCGTAGGATGTATGGAGTCAAAACCAAAGCGTGAGCTGATTCGAATCGTTGCGGACAACGCCGGTCCGAAAATCGATCCAACCGGTAAGGCAAATGGCAGAGGCATCTACCTGTGCCCCGACACAGAGTGCTTTATAAAGGCAAAGAAGAAAAAAGCCGTTGGTAGAGGTTTAAATATAACCATAGGAGAGCAGGATCTGGATAATTTATTTAAGGAGCTGTCTGATTATGAGAAAAAAGGTTGACAGTTATTTAGGATTCGCGACCAAATCCAGAAACCTGATTTCCGGATATAATACCTGCTTGTACAGCATAAAACAAAAAAAATTGAAATTATTGATTTTATCAGAAGATCTGTCAGAGAATACAATTAATAAACTGATGAAGCTATCGGAAGAGAACGGGATTCCATCGCGAGTCTATGGAAAATCAGCCGAGCTGTCAAAGGCTACGGGAAATCGGGGGCGAGGTGTATTCGGTATCACTGATAAAAATTTTGCAGATATAATATTAAAGGAAATCGGCGAGTGACGAAAAATGAATGGAGGTGTTTTAATGTCCAATGTAAAAGTACACGAGTTAGCAAAAGAACTGAATATGACAAGTAAAGAATTGTTAGATAAAATAAATTCCATGGGGATTGAAGCCAAGAGTCATATGAGCGTATTAACGGAGATAGATGTCATTGCGGTCAAGAACACGATTTTACGCAGCAAAAGTGGATCAGAGACAAAAATAGTTAAAGTGAAACCAAAGAAAACAGAGGTCAAAGAAGAAGTTAAGGTGATTGTTAAAGCAGCAGTGAAACCAAGTGCAAGCCCTGTAACAAAGACTGCCAGACCAGCTTCAGCCTCACAGCGTCAACAAAATAAGACGCATAATTATCAACAGCATGCGCCTGAAAGCAGCCAGTCGGCCAATACTGCGAGACGATTAAAGGGTCAGCATCAGCGATCTGATCAGCATACACCTCAGCAACCAAGACCGGTGCAAGAGGATCAGAGTAAACAAGAACGGAAAACTGCGCCAAGAGCTCAGAATTTGCAGCAGAAATCTATGCAAGCCGATCAACAGGTTCAGCAAAAGCCGGCACAAGAAGCTTGGCGGGCGCAACAGGTAAAAGCTGATCCGGATGAACGTAAGCAGTCAAGAACTGATTCCTCGCCAAAACAGGAAGAGCACAAGCAGTCAAGAACTGATTCCTCGCCAAGACAAGAAGAACGCAAGCAGTCAAGAACTGATTCCTCGCCAAGACAAGAAGAACACAAGCAGAACGATGCTAAACAAGACCGTCAAACAAGACAACCAGAACGCAAAGAAGCACAGAAACCAATCACTGATTCGCATTCGCCGGTTGTCGATCATAATAAAGCTCCGGACTCGAAAACTAAGGAACAGAAACAGCAAGCCGGTCAGAAGCCGCAGCCGAAAGCCGGTCAATCACCGTCTAAGCATCAAAGCGGAAAATCCGATCAGGACCAGCAAAAGTCAAGTAGTCATAAGCAGTTACAACAAAAATCCAAACCGAGCAGTCAACAGCAGCCGCAGCAGAAATTCAGGCAGGGTAATCAGCAGCAGTCGAAACAAAAGCAGGGTAAAGGTGGCAAACAACTGAATGCACCAAGCAATGCCGCTGTGAAAAAAACAACTCCTCCGCCTAAGCCTGTGGAGCCCGAAATCAATCTGGCTGAGTTGCCACCGGGAACTAAGATCATCAAAGTACCAATCACAGTAGCCGGTCTCGCAGATCAGATAGAAAAAACCACATCTCAGGTCATAATGACTTTGATGAAGCTTGGTATTATGGCTAATATTAATCAAAACCTTGATGAAGAAACAGTAATAGTTATGGGAGAGGAACTTGGTGTTAATATAGTTATAGGTAAAGTAGAAAAGGATGTTGTGGAAGAAGGGCTGGAGCTCTTTGAGGACAAAGAAGAAGAATTGAAGAGCAGAGCCCCAATCATTGCTGTAATGGGTCATGTAGATCATGGTAAAACATCATTGCTGGATGCGATCAGAAAAACCCATGTAACCGAATCTGAATCTGGCGGCATTACACAGCATATTGGTGCCTCAGAGGTATACTCAAAGGGTCAAAAAATAGTATTTTTGGACACACCGGGTCATGAGGCTTTTACTTCAATGAGAGCGAGAGGCGCGCACGCTACAGATATTGCTATATTGGTAGTAGCGGCTGATGATAGCGTCAAACCTCAGACTGTAGAGGCTATCAGTCATGCAAGGGCAGCAAATGTTCCGATTATCGTTGCAATCAATAAGATCGACAAACCTGGCGCAGACTTAGCACGAGTAAAGCAGGACTTAACAGAAAAGGGTGTCCTTATTGAAGAATGGGGTGGGGACACAATTTGTGTTCCCGTATCTGCAAAGACAGGTGAAGGAATCGATTCTCTGCTTGAAATGGTTTTACTTCAAGCTGAAGTCATGGAATTAAAAGCAAATCCAAATCGACTGGCCAAGGGTATTGTTATAGAAGCCAGGCTGGATAAAAATAAAGGTCCGGTTGCATCCCTTTTGGTATTAAACGGAACGCTGCAGTCGGGAATGAGCGTTGTGGCGGGAACTTGTTCGGGAAGAATCAAAGCGATGACCAACTTTAAGGGTGATTCCATAAATAAAGCGGGTCCTGCAACAGCAGTAGAAATCCTTGGATTGACTGAAGTACCTGAGGCAGGTGACGAATTTAATGCTGTCAAGGAAGACAGGATAGCACGAGAGATTGCGGAAAACAGAAGACTGAAGTTAAGAGAAGAGGTTATGGCAAGGAATTCCAGCACAACTCTTGAACAGCTATTCAGCCAGATCCAGGAAGGTGAAACCAAGGAACTCAACCTAATTATCAAGGCTGATGTACAGGGCTCTGTAGAAGCATTGACTCAGTCTCTTGAAAAACTGCAAAATGAAAATGTCAAAGTTAAGATTATTCATACAGCAGTTGGTACAGTTACCGAATCAGATATAATGCTGGCAAGCACCGCCGGTGCTGTTATTATTGCTTTCAATGTAAGACCAAGCTCAGTGATCGCTACCATGGCAGATCGTGAAGGTATTGAAATCAGAACATACCGCGTAATTTATGACGCCATTGACGAAGTAGAAGCAGCAATGAAGGGTATGCTTGACCCTGTATTTAAAGAAGTAGTATTGGGTAAAATAGAAGTCAGGAATCTTTTTAAGGTACCGGGCGCAGGAACTGTTGCCGGTGCTTATGTACTGGAAGGAAAGGTTCAGAGGAATGCTGAAATCAGGCTTGTCAGAGATGGTATTGTAATTCATGAGGGTAAAATATCATCCCTGAAGAGATTTAAGGATGACGTGAAGGAAGTTTCACATGGATATGAATGCGGTATCGGCATTGAAAATTATAATGACATCAAGGAAAGGGATATAATTGAAGCGTTCAAGATGGAAGAGATAGAACGAAAGTAACTTAACCAACAAATCAGAGGTAATTGATATGGGTAAAGTATATAGAAAAGGTCGTTTGAGTGAAGAGATTAGAAGAATTGTCAGCAGCATGCTTCTTAAAGAGATAAAGGATCCCAGACTGTCAGGTATCGTCACTGTATCGGCCGCAGAGGTAACTGAGGATGGAAGCTATGCTACTATTTACATTACCAAATTAGGCAGCAATGCTGCTGAAGAAACCAGCGGAGAAGAAAAAGACGATGTACTCGCAGCATTCAGAAGCGCTAAGGGCTTGATCCGAAGAGAGATCGGAAAACAGATTAAACTGAGGCATGTGCCGGATCTAATATTCAAAATAGATACTTCCCTGGAATATGGGAGGCATATATCAAAGCTTATTGATGAACTGGATATTGAAAAGGCGGAAGAGAGAGATGAAGAGAACAATATTGAAAGAGATAGCGAATAAGCTCAAGGAATCAAAAACCGCATTATTATATCCTCATGTTGTTCTTGATGGGGACACTTTAGGTTCATCAATTGCGCTGTGCGTAGCGCTCAGAAAGCTTGGAAAAACAGCACATATCCTCATAGAGGATGAGATTCCTTCATATCTGCGTTTTCTTGATCTTAATAATGATTATTGCACATACGATCAGCATATCATTGATGAACCGGATCTATCGATTGCTATTGATTGTAGTGATATTAAGCGGTTACCCTTGAGACGGGAAAAATTTCTGTCTGGGAAAAGCAGTATTAATCTGGATCATCATAAGACGAACCAGTTATTTGCGGATATAAATTATATTGATGAAGATGCTTCAGCAACAAGCGAGATCATTTTTAACCTGGTCAAGCTGATGGATGTTAAGCTCGACTCTGAAATCGCAGAAGGAATTTATACTGCAATTATCACGGATACAGGGAATTTTCAATATACAAATACGACTAAAACAACTCATTTGATAGCGGCTGAGCTTTTTGATATCGGTATAGACATGGAGAAGATAAGCATTGAGATTTATCAGAAAGTCAGAATTGAACAAATCAAAATATCCGGTGAAATCTTTGGCAACATGGAAATGCTATTCAACGGAAAAGCTAATATTGCATTTGTAAACCAGGAAATGCTCAAGAAAACAGGTGCTTTAATGGAAGAAACAGAAGGTGTCATATCAACGCTAAGAAATATCATCGGAGTTGAAATATCGGCATTTTTGAAGGAAAAACATAATAACGAAATCAAAGTTGGCCTACGCTCCAAGACTTACGGAGATGTATCGGTAATCGCTCAAAAATTTGGCGGAGGCGGGCATCAAAAAGCTGCCGGATGCACTCTTAACACTACTATTGAGGAGGCTAAAAAGCTAATCACCGCTGAAATTATAGCTCATCTGGAGGAAGCTGAAAAAAGAGTGAAGAAAACGGAGAAACAACATAAAATATGATCAAAGATGGAATTATCAATCTTTTAAAGCCTGCTTATATGAATTCTACTGACGGAGTGCAATTGCTGAGAAAACTAACAGGTATTAAGAAAATAGGACATGCAGGTACTCTTGATCCCATGGCGGTAGGTGTGCTTCCTTTGTGTATCGGAAGCGCGACTCGTATTACAGAATATTTGGATTTGGATTATAAAAAATATCGGTGTGAAATGCAGCTTGGAATAGAGACGGATACACAGGATATATGGGGAACTGTGATTAGCGACAACCGAGATTCGTATGCTGCCGATGAGAGTAAAATAAGAAAAGTGCTTAATGGATTTCAGGGTGTGATTTCCCAATATCCGCCGCTGTATTCAGCAGTACGTGTGAAGGGCAGGCGTCTGTACGAATACGCCAGAAAAGGGGAAAGCGTAGAGATAGAACCCAGACAGGTTAACATAAAGAAAATTACGGTAATACACGTTGATATAAATAAAAATAAAGTTGTTTTTGATGTAGAATGTTCAAAGGGAACTTATATAAGAACGATTTGCCATGATACGGGTCAAATTCTGGGATGCGGCGCGGTAATGAGCTGCCTGATACGGACAGCAAGCGGAGTCTTTACTTTGGATCACACGGTAACCGTAGAAGAATTGACAGAAAATGGTCCGGAACAGTATTTGATGGAAACAGATTTTCCCTTGATTCATTTTGGACGAGTTTATATAAATGAGGAAAGGGCAGGATGGTTTGTAAATGGAAGGCATCTGAACATGTCGGATGTTACTGTAGTTAAGGAACCGGAATATTTGAATAATGAAAATGGATTTAACATACGGCAAGAGTATAAAACAGCATATAATGTATATCTTAACAACGATTTAAAAACATCTCAAGATACCTGTAGATTTCTTGGGGTGGTATTCTATAACAAAAAAAATAACAAATTTATCGCAGACAAGGTATTTTATCAGGCGGGGAGTAAAAGATGAAGCAGTTTAATACATTGGAAGAAATTAAGAATATAAAGGAAACTGTAGTCGCTTTAGGAAACTTCGACGGTGTACATAAGGGTCATCAGGAATTGATCCGAAGGACGGTAAAAAGTGCAAAAGTGGCCGGACTAAAAAGCGCCGTATTTACTTTTGCCAACCATCCAAAGAATGTATTAGCGGGCAGGCCGGTAATTAAAAACATAATGTATCCTGAAGATAAGGCTGAAATTATTAAATCATTGGGAGTAGACTATTTGTTCTCTTTGGAATTCGACAAGGTCATTCAGCATTTATCAGCGGAAGAATTCGTTCAGAAATTGCTGATAGAGTCATTCAAAATGAAAGAGGCATACTGCGGCTTTAATTATCATTATGGCTATGAAGCTGAAGGAAGCCCGGAAACATTGATCAAGGCAGGTGTGAGAGACGGCTTTGGCATACATGTACTTGAACCATATAAAATAGATAATAACCTAGTGAGCAGTACACTCATCCGAAAATTGATTGCGGAAGGAAAAGTAGGCGAATGTAAAAAATATATGGGTAGAAATTATATGGTGGGAGGAGAAGTTGTTGTTGGTAATAAAATTGGCAGGACGATAGGTTTTCCGACATCCAACCTGCTGATTGATGAGACAATGGTGACCCCTGCGCATGGAGTCTATATAACCTACTGCAAATACAACGGGATAGATTATCAAGGAATAACAAATGTAGGTATCAAGCCCACTATTGGGGACAATAAAAAAAATATTGAAACTCATATTTTTAATTTCAGCGCTGAGCTTTACGGAAAACAGATACGTGTGGAATTTCTTGAAAGGTTACGGTCGGAAATTAAATTCAGCAGCGTGCAGGAACTGTCAGAACAAATCGCAAGGGATTGCATAGAAGCAAAACGATACCATGCTGCCCAAATTCAGCGGAGAGTATTATAAAACCCCTCCGACAGCCGATTTCAACCGCAGCCAATGCCTTTGCACAGTGTGAACAGTAACAGAAAACAAAATTTAAAATATTTCTCTATTGACATTTCCCTTGATAACGGGTATCATAAATCTAATCATTAATAGCAATAGTGAAAAAGCAACGATAGAGGAAAGTAAAAATAACGAGGCTGACAGGGATTATCCATCATTGACTGGAAGTGGATATCAGAAAAATTATTTTGAAGTTCCCTCTTGAGCTCCGGGCTGAACATAACAGTAGGCTTAGGCGTGTTCCCACGTTACAGGGATGGAATATCAGGCAGAAAGGCTTTGTATTCGAGTAGAGTGCAGTACTGCTACAGTGCTGAATTTGGGTGGTATCGCGGAAGATATGAATCATATCCTTTCGTCCCTTTATAGGGGCGGAAGGTTTTTTGTTTTATGATACTCTCAGCGTTTCATCCCGCCATGTTCAGACTGTCAAACAAACCGTGCTGTAAATGTGTTTGACAGGAACTGAACATGCTGCCCAAATTCAGCGGAGAGTAGTATAAAACCCCTCCGACAGCCGATTTCAACCACAGCCAATGCCTTAGCCAGTGTGAATAGTAACGATAAAATGCTGTGCTTTTTTAAATGATGCCGGGTAAAAAGGAGAAAAAAATGATCATTGTATTAAAAAATGAAGCCAAACAGGAGGATATCAATAAAATATCCGGATGGTTAAGCCGCTATCATGTTGAAGTGTGTCCGATCATCGGGGCAGAGATGACCGTTTTGGGAGTTGTGGGGGATACCTCATCAATAGACAGAAATTCCGTCTATCTGAATGAATATGCGGATAAAATCATCAAGGTTCAGGAACCGTACAAACGTGCAAATAGAAAAATGCATCCGGAAGACACAACAGTGAACGTGGGCGGTGTGGAAATCGGAGGAAAAAGAATCGTCGTAATGGCGGGGCCCTGCTCTGTCGAAAATGAGAAGCAGATCGTCGATATTGCCTGGCATATCAAGGCGGCCGGGGCGCACATCATCAGAGGAGGGGCATGGAAACCCAGAACATCGCCTTATTCCTTTCAGGGACTGAAGGCGGAAGGCTTGGAGCTTCTGAATATGGCGAAAGCGGAGACGGGACTTCCGATCGTAACGGAAATCACAAACCCGATGCATGTGGAAAAATTTATCGGGAAAGTAGATTGTTTTCAGGTCGGAGCACGTAATATGCAGAACTATGAACTGTTGATAGAGCTGGGAAAAGCAAGGATTCCGGTGCTGCTGAAGAGAGGCTTTTCCAATACCTTGGAAGAATTTCTCATGTCGGCGGAATATATTCTAAGCGGGGGAAATGAAAATGTGATATTATGTGAAAGAGGGATTCGTACAAATGAGACATTTACCAGAAACACGCTGGACATCAGCGCTGTTCCGGCATTAAAAAAAGTAAGCCATTTGCCGGTAATTATAGACCCGTCACACGCTTCGGGGATGGCATGGATGGTCGAGTCATTGTCAATGGCTTCGATTGCCGCAGGAGCTGACGGCTTGATGATCGAGGTTCACAACGACCCTGCGAACGCTTTGAGCGATGGAGCACAAAGCCTGACTTATGAGATGTTTGACAGCACAATGAAAAAGCTGAAAGCCATTGCGGCTGTGCTTGAACGAGAACTTTAAAACAGAGGATTAAATGAAAGAACTGACATTGAACGGAAAAAACAACTCGTCCAGGATAATAACCGGGAGAGGAAGCCTCCAAAACTCAAAGGAGCATTGCAGGGACTTTCTTACCTGCAAAAATAAACCTTCCCGGATCTGTGTGATTACGGATACGAATGTTGAGAAACTATATCTTGAAAGCCTTGAAAAAAGGATTCGAAGCCTGGGCATTCCCGTATTTCATCATGTGCTTTACGCCGGTGAAGAAAATAAGAATCTCGCTGCCGTCTCCGAAATATATGACACCCTCAGCAATCATCAAACCGGAAGAGATGATATGATCATAGCTTTGGGCGGCGGAGTAACGGGAGATATTGCAGGATTTGCAGCTGCCACTTATCTGCGGGGCATCAGATATTTTGTACAAATCCCCACAACGTTGCTGGCGCAGGTGGATTCCTCCGTCGGAGGAAAATGCGGTGTTGATCTGCCTCAGGGTAAAAACCTGGTGGGCGCATTCAGACAGCCGGATCTAGTTATTATTGATCCAGATGTACTGAAAACGCTTCCTAAGAACACCTTTACAGATGGTATGGCTGAAGTGATCAAGTATGGCTGTATAAGAGATCCCCAAATTCTGGATATGATCGGTGAAATGGGCTTAAATGGTTATGATAAAAAGGATGCTGAAATTACTGAATTGATTGAACGATGCATACGGATTAAAACAGATGTGGTGGAGGCGGATGAAACGGAGGAAGGTCTTCGCAGGATTCTTAATTTCGGACACACCATCGGCCACGGAGTGGAGAAGCTTGGCGGCTTCACCCAATTTTCTCACGGAGAAGCTGTTTCGATCGGTATGACTGCGGCAGTACGTCTGGGAGAAAGCCTTGGAATAACTCAAAACGGCTGCTGTGAAAGACTATCAAATATTCTTCATGCATATGATTTGCCGACAAACATTACTTATACTGTGGAAGAAATATACGCGGCAATGATGTCTGATAAAAAAAAACAGGGAGACAGCATACACTTTGTTTTTATTGAAAATTTCGGTAAAGCACAGGTCAAGGCAATTCCGGTAACGGAACTGCTGCAAATGATGAAAGTATTAGGTGATTGAAATGGGAAGCACTTGGGGAAACCATCTGAAGATATCCATATTCGGAGAATCTCATGGTGAAGGCATTGGAATCGTCATTGACGGATTTCCTGCCGGATTTGAATGCGACATGGAGCTGATAAGAAGAGAGCTGTCAAGAAGGGCGCCTGGTCAGAGCGGTCTGGCAACGGGCAGGAGAGAAGAGGACGAACCGGTTATACTTTCCGGTCTGCTCAACAGCGCTACGACAGGAGCCCCAATCGCTATAATGATTAAAAATTTGGATACCCGGAGTAAGGACTATGAGCAGCTCAGATCGATTCCGCGTCCCGGCCACAGCGACTATACCGGTCAGGTCAGATACCGAGGATATAACGATATTCGCGGTGGAGGTCATTTTTCAGGCAGGCTTACAGCGCCGCTGACCTTTGTAGGAGCTTTGTGTAAGAACTTTTTGAAGAAACACCATAATATTGAAATAGGCTCGCATATTTACCGTATCGGAGAAGTTTTTGACTCACCTTTTGACCTGACATTGACCGACAGAGAGCTTCTGGCTCAATTGCAGATGAAAGAGATTCCGGTTTTGGACGAAAAAACCGCAGAAGAAATAAAAGAAACGGTAATAAATGTAAAAAGTGACCTGGATTCTATCGGCGGAGTGATCGAATGTGCCGTTGTCGGCGCGGAGCCCGGCATAGGCAGTCCCATGTTTCATAATGTGGAAAGCCGCATTGCTTCTATGCTGTACAGTGTGCCGGCGGTGAAGGGCGTTGAGTTCGGACTTGGCTTTGCCCTTGCGGGGACGCGCGGCTCGAAAGCCAATGATTGCTATACATTGAAAGATGGCAGTGTCAGGACAAAAACCAATTACAACGGGGGGATCGCAGGCGGAATCACTACAGGTATGCCTATTGTGGTAAGGGCTGTTTTCAAGCCGACGCCTTCAATCGGCAGGGAGCAGAAGACGCTTAATCTGGTAACCGGCAAAGAAGAAAATCTGTGGATCCGCGGACGGCACGATCCTTGTATTGCATTGCGTGCGCCGGCAGTGGTCGAAGCCTCTGTTGCCATTGTGATGATGGATTTATATTTGGAGGCTTACGGGTATGACGCTAAATGAATTGAGAAAAAGGATCGATGAGCTTGATCTTAATATTAAAGAGCTATTTTTAAAAAGAATGGATGTCTCCAAGAATGTTGCACAAATAAAATTCTATACAGGAGATAAAATACTGAAGCCTGAAAGGGAAGAAGAGCTAATACAAAAACTGTGCGAAGGATTGGAAGAAGATTTCAAAAACTCCTATGCTTCACTGCTCAGAAAACAGATGGAGGTCAGCAGATGCTGTCAATATCGTAAAATGCTGGAGCTCGGAGCGGAGTTCCAAATCAAATTTACAGAGGAACCCCTCAAAGCGGAATCAGTCTGCTTTCAAGGTATTCCCGGTTCCTATTCGGAAATGGCAGTAAAAAACATATTCCCCGGCATCAAAGCATATCCTGTCGATACCTTTGAGGAGCTATTCCAAAGCATCAGCGACGGTCAGCGTCAGACAGGAGTCGTACCTATAGAAAACACTACTGCGGGAGGTGTTTATGAGGTTTATGATCTGCTGATCAAATATGATTTATATGTGAATTATATGAATGTCGTAAAGGTAGACCACTGCTTGGCGGGTATTCCGGGAGCTCGCTTGGAGGATATCAAAGAGGTTTACTCTCACCCCCAAGCTATAGCTCAAAGCATGGAATATCTTAAAATGCATGACATAAAGGCAATAGCAGGCAGCAATACTGCAATCGCAGCAAAAGATGTGTCGGAGCGCAAAGAGATAAGAACAGGCGCAATATGCTCCAGGGAAGCTGCAGAACGTTATAATTTGATTATTCTATTAGAAAGAATCAATCATAATAAGGATAACGCCACAAGATTTGCCGCTGTTTCCAAGCAGCTGACTGTTCAAGAAAATCACGATAAAATCGCCGTTGTCTTTGCCTGTCCGCACCGCATCGGCAGCCTGGCGGGAGTACTGGGCATATTTACGGATTATGGCGTCAATCTGACCGAAATTCACTCAAGACCTGACGGCAAAAAACCATGGGAATATATTTTCTATGTTGATTTCACAGGGAACTTGAAGGAGGAACGAATAAGAGCAATGTTTTATCAGCTGACAGAAGAATTGCCTTTTGTAAAAATAATCGGAAGCTATAAAAGTAAGCTGTAAAAGCAAGCTATACAGGAGACATTTAAATGGAAATCAACCCAATAAAGGGCCTGCAAGGAACAATCACCGTTGCACCGGACAAATCCATATCTCATCGAGCCATTATGCTGGCATCTATTGCAAAGGGAAAATCATTTGTAAGTAATTTTCTCATGGGTGAAGACTGTCTGTCAACTATCGAATGCTTCAAAAAATTAGGAGTATCTATCGAAATAAAAGCGGGGCAAATATATATAGACGGTAAAGGGAAGTATGCGCTTAAGGCGCCGGGGCAGCTTCTATATACAGGAAACTCCGGTACTACAACAAGACTTCTTTGTGGTCTTTTAGCGCCTCAGAGCTTTTCCGCAACATTGGACGGAGATGCTTCCATCCGAAAAAGACCAATGAAACGCGTTATTGAGCCTTTAATGAAAATGGGAGCCAAAATATCCGGTACCAATGGAGATTACACCCCCATCACCATTGAGGGTACAAAGCTTAAAGAAATTGAATATACTATGCCGGTGGCAAGTGCCCAATTGAAATCCGCGCTCATACTTGCGGGACTTTATGTACAGGGTAAAACCACTATCATCGAACCGAAGCTGTCCAGAAATCACACAGAGCTCATGGTTAATGGCTTTGGAGGAGAGATCACCGTTGAAAACAACATAATTACTGTGAATCCCGGGAAGGAGTTGTTTGGACAAGAAATCGAAATTCCGGGAGATATATCATCAGCAGCGTTTTTCATTGTTGCGGCACTGATTATACCGAATTCAGAAATAAGAATCAAAAATGTAGGGCTGAATGAGACCAGAACAGGAATCATTGACGTTTTGAGAGCGATGGGCGCCTTCATAGCTATTGAGAATTTCCGAGACGGAATGGAACCATCAGGGGACTTGATCGTGAAAACCTCATCTCTGCATGGTGTGGAAATTGGCGGAAAAGTGATACCAAGATTGATCGATGAACTGCCGGCGCTTGCGGTTGCGGCTGCCTTTGCAGAAGGCATTACACTAATAAAGGATGCGGAAGAATTAAAAGTCAAAGAGTCAAACAGAATTGACGCGATGGAGACCGAGCTGAAAAAGGCTGAAGTCGAAGTAAGATCCACCTCCGACGGATTGATAATCAAAGGGGGAAGAATAGTACGGGGCGCGGAATTTGAATCCTGGAATGATCATCGGATAGCCATGTCAATGACTGTCCTTGCCCTTGCTGCGGAAGGAACAAGCAGGATCAAGAATCCGCAATGCATCAGAGTATCTTATCCTGATTTTTTCGATACGCTCCATTTAATAACTCGAAAATGATTATATGAAGGTTCAAAATTTGACGAATAATCCTGGTTTAATAAGAACATAATATTATTCAAAGGGTGCATTAAACGAGAACACCTTTATAAAATCACTTTACAACAATTAACTGAATATGTTATGATTAATTGTCGAACAACATGCCTTAAGCTGAGTCCTACGAGTCTCCGACGTGATACACGGCTTGAGGTGTAAGAAGTAAAGGAGAAATTAAAATGATTGATCAGACAAAAAAAACAGAAATTATTGATGAGTACAAGACAAAAGAGGGAGACACAGGCTCACCGGAGGTACAGGTAGCGATTCTTACGTATAGAATAAACGACCTCAATGAGCATCTCAAAATTCATAAAAAGGACCACCATTCAAGAAGAGGTCTTTTAAAAATGGTTGGACAGAGAAGGAATCTTCTTAATTACCTGCGAAACAAGGATGTAGATCGATATAGAGATCTAATTGCTCGTTTGGGATTAAGAAAATAATTCCAGAAACAAAAGGCGGGGGATTTCCCCGCTTTTATTTTAAAGCAGACCGAAATAATGTGGGCACTTTTCGTGCAGAAAACACGTAAAATAGGTGAAAGATTAACAGGAGGAAGTTGTTAATGAGATTTGAAGACTATAGAACATTCAGAACCGCGATTGGCGGAAGACTGCTTCAGCTGGAAATTGGTAAGGTATGTCAGCTGGCAAGCGGTGCGGTTATGGTAAAATATGGTGATACGGTTGTTAACGTTACAGCCACAGCCTCTGCGGAACCAAGAGCAGATATTGATTTTTTTCCGTTAAGCGTTGACTATGAAGAAAAAATGTATGCCGCGGGAAAAATACCGGGAGGCTTTATAAAAAGAGAAGGAAGGCCGTCGGAGAAGGCAATACTGAACTCAAGACTTATCGATAGACCGATAAGGCCTCTTTTCCCTAAGGGATATTATAATGATGTGCAGGTTGTTGCTACAGTCATGTGCGTTGACCTTGATTGTTCCCCTGAAATCGTGGCAATGATTGGTTCATCTGTAGCATTGTCAATATCAGATATCCCATTTGATGGACCAACGGCATCAGTGCTTGTTGGAATAATAGACGGACAATTTATTATAAATCCGACTTTAGCTGAAAGAAAACAGAGCGACCTTCATCTTGTAGTGTCCGGAACGAAGGATGCGATCATGATGGTTGAAGCAGGTGCCAATGAAGTGCCGGAAGACGTTATTCTTGATGGAATTATGTTTGCTCATGAAGAAATAAAGAAGATCATTGAGTTTATAGATGAAGTGGTTGCGGAGGTTGGAAAGCCCAAAAAAGAAGTTGTACTCAAGAAAGCACCTGAAGACATCGAAGCGGCTGTAAAGGAATATGCTTCTGAAAAAATGCGTGCCGCGATACAGACCTATGACAAACAGGAACGACTGGAGAATATGGATGCGGTTGAAAAGGAAGTCAAGGAGCATTTTGCAGAGATTTACCCCGATAATGGGAAAGATATTGACGCCGTGTTATATTCCATTACAAAAGAACAGGTCCGAAGCCTTATTTTGGATGATGGCATCAGACCGGACAACAGAAAGGCAACAGAAATAAGACCAATCTGGTGTGAAACAGGAATCCTGCCGAGAACTCATGGGACAGGCCTGTTCACAAGAGGTCAGACTCAGGTATTGTCAATTACAACGTTGGGACCTATGGGCGAAGCACAGACTATCGACGGTATCGGTGAGGAAGTAGAAAAGAGATATATGCATCATTATAATTTCCCTCCTTACAGCGTAGGTGAAGCGAGACCCATGAGAAGCCCCGGAAGGCGCGAAATCGGACACGGAGCACTTGCTGAAAGAGCTTTGCTTCCTGTATTGCCAAGCGTTGAAGAATTCCCATATGCTATCCGTGTGGTTTCAGAAGTATTATCCTCAAACGGAAGTACATCACAGGCTTCCGTATGTGGCAGCACACTTTCCCTGATGGATGCGGGCGTACCGATCAAGGCGCCGGTATCAGGTATTGCCATGGGTCTGATCGAAAGAGTTGAAGCAGATGGTTCAAGTAAGATTGTAATCTTATCAGACATACAGGGCATGGAAGATTTTCTGGGTGATATGGACTTCAAGGTAGCAGGTACTGCCAAGGGAGTAACGGCAATTCAGATGGACATAAAAGTACACGGATTGTCGAGACAGATTTTAATGGATGCTTTAAAACAAGCAAAAGAAGGAAGAATGCACATCATGGATAAAATGATGGAAGAAATCACCGAACCCCGCAGTGAATTATCACCGTATGCTCCAAGAATTATTTCCATGCAGCTTGATCCTGATAAGATCAGAACTGTCATCGGACCGGGAGGCAAAACAATAAACAAAATTATCGCAGATACAGGCGTTAAGATCGATATCAACGATGAAGGATTGATTTATATTGCCGCTCCTGATATGGAATCCGCCAATAAGGGTGTTATGGCCATAGTGCTTTTGACAAAGGAAGTGGAAGTAGGGGAAACCTACGAAGGAAAAGTAACAAGGACTATGAATTTCGGTGCATTTATTGAAATCCTGCCGGGAAAAGAAGGCTTGCTCCACATTTCCAAGATGGCGAAGGGAAGAGTAGAAAAGGTTGAGGATGTTATGAACATAGGCGATACCGTAAAGGTTAAGGTAACAGAAATAGACAGCCAGAACAGAATTAACCTTTCAAGAAAAGATCTGCTTGACTGAAAAACGTAAATGCAATATTAAGCTATACCTGAGAAATCAGATATAGTTTTTTTATGTTGTTTTTTACTCTTTTTTGACAAAGTGTTTTCGTGCATTATCATACGGACATCCAGGGAATTCTATGCCCCGTATAGAAAAATATTGTAATGTAAGTGTAAACTTAATTGCCGCTGATTGATGATAGAATAATACAAGATATAGCTAAAGCAAAACGATAATGGGGGGTAGATGAAAAAATGGAATTTAAGAAAACCAGAAAATTCACGGCAAGTGCACTGATAATGGTCATGCTGGCGGGAACATTTCTAACCGGATTTACTTATCAGCAAGGAATTGGAAATGTTTACTACGAGACTGAATCAGAAATCTATACAAATACTACATATCATAAACAATTAGGCGGAAATAGCTCAAATGGTATTCAAAGGGCGTACTTTGTAAAAGCAGATACGCAGAACACCGATTTAAAGCCATATGTGTTCGAGGGGGAAGTAACGGGAAACTATACTATGAGCACTATGGTCAATACATTGGAAAATCAAGGATACAATGTAGTCGCAGGAATCAATGGCGATGTGTATGATACTGCTACGGGAACACCTAAAGGCTTGGTAATCCACAACGGAAAGATTTTGACATCAGGATATGCTCCTGAATACGTAATTTCTTTTGATGAATTTGGAGCAGCTTCATTGCAATGGGTAGAACTGGAGTATACTTTAAAGGGTATGATCAATGTTCCGACAACTGTCCCTGTACCGCAGCCGGAACAGCCGATTATACCGGAAGCATCAGCATCACCTGAAAATCAAAATGGTACAAATACGGTAGATTCTGCAGAACAGATCATAGATGTCCCGACAGAATATACAAGAGGTATCGGTTATTTTAATGTACCACACGGTCAATCCAAAGCGCTGCACCTATATAACAGAAATTATGCCGCGACAACCAAGACCAATTCGACTTGTGTTGAGGTCATATTGGATGCAGGATCGAAGGAAGCTGCGGAATTATCAGTGGGCAGCACAATTACGGCTACTGTTGTTGAGGTAAGAAACGGAAATTTTAATACTCCTATAAATGAAAATCAACTCGTCCTATCCACCGCGGGAGATTCTTCCTGCGCTGTGCAGATTGCTCAATTGATTCCGGGAAGCACAGTGGAGATATCAGTCAATGACAGGAACGGAGGTCTGGAGAGCAGTAAAGAAGCCATCGGAGTATATTATGCTTTATATGATAACGGGCAATTCATTTCAACGGGCACCAACATAAATCCAAGGACAATAATTGGAATAAAACAAGATGGCACCATCATGCTTTATGTTCTCGACGGCAGGCAGCCGTACTTTTCAACAGGACTTGGTTTGACAGATGCAGCGAAGCATTTGATTGACCTTGGATGTAGAACTGTTGTTAATATGGACGGTGGCGGTTCCTCCGTCATGGCGGTCAGAGAAGGTGGGATCGATGCAAAAGCAAATATAAAGAATTCACCTTCCGATGGCTCCGAGAGAAGAACAACCAACGGATTCTTCCTGGTCCATGAAAGAAAGGGAGGCAACGAAGCAGAGAATTTACATACTTATGCCAGTCAACCTCTTGCGATGCCGGGTGCAGATATTCAACTGACCACTTACGCCTCAAACGATCAATATGAGCCGGTTCCGCTGGTAAGAGCCTTAGAATATTCAGTAGGCAGTAATTCAGACGGCAGTGTAAATGGAAGCGGTCTGTTTACGGCAGGCAGTAATATCGGAACGGAAGTTATAGAAGTGAGCAGCGGAGACATAAGCACGACAGTAAAGGTGGATATACAAAATGATATCACTTACACAACGAATGTACAGAATCTTGTTATAGATCCCGGTAAAACTTCAGACATCAATGTAACAGCGAAACATGGATACGCTCCTATTGCCAGCAAGGATAGTCTTTTCAACTGGAGCTGCGATCCTAATATAGGGACAATCGATATAAACGGGCTGTTCCAGGCAAGCAATGAAATCGGGATATCAGGGAATATATATGTGGAATACAATGGAAACCAAAAGACGATACCGGTTCAGATCGGAGCGTCGGTGATAAATTTCAACGATACGAAGACACATTGGGCCAGAGAATCTATAGGAAAGCTTGCAGCCCGGGGAATTGTCAACGGAATGGGCGGTAGCCTTTATCAGCCTGATGATCCCCTAACAAGAGCGCAGTTCTTGACAATGCTGGCAAAGACCATATACGGTTTAGATCTTTCACAGTCAGCATCTGCAGGGTTTGTGGATGTTCCTGAATCAGAATGGTTCTATAGCTATGTAAACTGGGGCTTTGCAAACGGAATTGTAAAAGGCATTGATGATGTTACCTTTGCGCCGAATAACAAAATAACCAGAGAGCAGATGGCGATTATGCTCGATAATTTTGCAGAAAGCACAGATTTGACTCTTCCTGCGGCCAATGATGGATTAGTCTTTACTGACAGTGCTTTAATCAACTCTTGGGCTGCGGGATCTGTAGAAAAGATAGTATCGTCAGGAGTAATGAGCGGTTATCCGGAAGGAAATTACAAGCCTCAGGGGAACGCTACCAGAGCGGAAGCTGCAACAGTCGTGTATAAACTAGTAAATATTAGAGATAATATTGCAAAAAAATAACAAAACCAAACACTTATATACGATAAATAATAATTATATAAATAAATTCTTACCCCTAAGCATAGAATTAATACTGCAACAAGCCTATGTTTGGGGGTGTATTTGTGAGAACCAAAAAAATTCTAACTTATGCTGTCTTCGCGGTAATAATCATAATTTTTACATATCAAATTGTTTCACTGGGGATGATATTTTATCATAATTCTTCAGAAGCAAATAACGATGACATCCAAAGCCTGGCGCCAAATGAGGAAGGAATAGTAATACGCAACGGATTGCCTGACAGCGGACAGACAACCTTCAGCTGTAATGTGGACTGGGGCGAGGAAGTTATTCCGGATATGCTCAAGATTTTTGATGAAAACCAAGTCAAGATCACTTTTTTTGTAAGCGGTAAATGGGCGGAGAATCACCCGGAGCTGCTGAGAGAAATATATGCTGCGGGGCATGAAATACAAAGTCACGGTTATAGTCATAAATTGTGCTCTCAAAATTCAGTGGAAACAATGAGGGAAGAAATATTAAAAACGGAAAAGACGATACTTGATATATTGGGAGTTAAAACGAATGTATTTGCACCTCCATCGGGAAACTATGACGAGGCAACGGTAGAGCTATGCAGAAGTCTTGGCTATAAGCTGGCTTTGTGGAATGTGGATACCATCGACTGGAGAGAGGGTTCCACTGCTGAGGTAATAAAAAACAGGGTTCTGAAAAAAGACCTGAACGGAGCTATCGTATTGATGCACCCTAAAGAAGAGACAGTGAAGGCACTACCGGGCTTGATAAGTGAAATCAAGGGAAAAGACCTCTCAATAGTGCCTCTTTATAGGCTGCCGTATTAATATTTGTTCACAAATCCCCTATAACATGTTAAGATACCTTTGTGGTTTAAATGCAGCAGTACCGAAAAAGGTGTTGCTGCGTTAGAATTATAAAAATTAGGAAAGTGGTAGTTATATGATAATTAATAAAAAGTTGAAATGTGGTGTGCGAATTGTAATGGAAGAAATACATTATGTACAGTCCGTTGCAATCGGGATTTGGGTAAAGACCGGTTCCGTAGATGAAATAGAAGAAAATTCAGGCATTTCCCATTTTATTGAGCATATGCTTTTCAAAGGTACAGAAAAGAGAAGTGCAAAAAAAATCGCGGAAGATGTTGACAAGATCGGTGGGCAGATCAATGCTTTCACCGGCAAGGAAGCAACCTGCTATTATTTAAAAACACTATCAAATAACATAGATAAGGCAGCAGATATACTAGCTGACATGTTTATGAGCTCCAAGTTTGACGAAGATGAGATGGAGAAGGAAAAACGTGTGATTTATGAGGAAATCAAGATGATAGAGGATTCACCGGAAGATGATGCCCATGATATCATCAGCGAATTGATTTTTAAAGGAGACCCTCTTGCTAAGCCGATCATAGGAACTCCTAAATCTTTGCAGGGCATAACGCGGGAATCAATACGAAAATACATTGAGAAAGAGTATACAAGAGATATAATCGTAGTTTCTGTCAGCGGAAGCTTTGATCAGGATCATGTCTGCAGCTTGTTTGATGATATATTCTCGAATCTCAATGCCAATAAACCGGCGAAATCCCATGCTCAAATTAAGTACAAGCCAAATTACAGGGTGAAGGTAAAGGATATTGAACAATCACACATCTGCCTGGGATTGCAGGGTGTTCCGTTAGATGATGAAAGATATTATTCTCTGGCTTTGCTGAATAATATTATGGGCGGAAGCATGAGTTCCAGACTTTTCCAAAACATCAGGGAAGAAAAGGGACTTGCTTATACCGTATATTCTATGGCAAGCTCTTTTACGAATACCGGCTATTACAACATATATGCCGGAATCAGCCATGACAAAGTGAATGAAGCAGTCATTGCGATAAAGGATGAACTGTTACACATAAAAAAGGACGGTGTCTCATCAGAAGAGCTTCAGACGGCAAAGGAACAGCTCAAGGGAAGCTACATCTTTAGTTTAGAAAATGTAAACGGAAGAATGTTCTCAATAGGGAAGAATATGCTTCTGATGAACAAAATTTATACGCCTGATGAGGTCATGACAAAGGTTGATGCTGTAACTATGGAGGATATTTTCAAAGTTTCCGAATTAATTACGGATATTAATAACTATTCCGGTATTCTTATTGGAAGAAACGAGATGGATCTTCAAAAGATTATTCAGTCCTGACAGGTGAAGGATATAGTATGGAACGTATCAAGATTAAATATCTGAATAATGATATAATACGATTGAAGTATATTGGCGGAAAATCAGACTGGATAGATTTAAGATCCGCAGAAAGAGTGGTTATGAAGGCGGGGGAATACAAGCTGATTCACCTGGGGGTTGCTATGCAGTTGCCCGAGGGTTATGAAGCACATATTGTACCAAGAAGCAGTACCTTTAAAAATTATGGAATCATACAAACGAATCACCTTGGTGTTGTTGATTGTAAATTCTGCGGTACAAATGACTGGTGGCACATGCCCGTCTATGCCATAAAAGATACGATTATTGAAATGAATGATCGTATCTGTCAGTTCAGAATTGAGAAAAACCAGCCTGCAATCGACTTTGAGGAAGTAGAAGAGCTTTTCGCTGAGGACCGGGGCGGATTTGGCAGCACAGGCAAAAAATAAACATTAGTATTTAGTATACAGAAGTCTTCTGACAGAAAGATTGATCGAGCACATATTTTAACCATGAAGAATATGATATTCAATAAAACCATGGAAGGAATGAAATATATGTATAAATCAATCAAATCTTGTTTTTGCGATGAGATTAAAAATAGTAAAAGCCGAGTAAACGACGTGACAGATTACGGTCCGGAACCTTTTGTAATCAATATAGAACAAGCAACAGTACAGAACGATGCTTTTCGACGTGCATTATGGACAGGTAACCATTTACAGTTGACCCTTATGAGCATCCCTCCGCGCGGTGAGATAGGTCTTGAGATCCACAATGATGTAGACCAATTCTTACGGCTCGAAGAAGGCACAGGGCTTGTGAAAATGGGTCATACAAGAGATACGCTGGATTATCAGGAATGTATATCAGACAATTATGTTGTATTGGTTCCGGCAGGGATATGGCATAATATTATAAATACAGGAAACAGACCGCTGAAAATATATTCGATCTATGCGCCTCCTCATCATCCGCATGGTACAGTACATGAAACGAGAGAGGATGCCTTGGTCGATGAAGGAAATCATTAGTAGAATATAATCTGGTTTTTTCAATTCTAAAACATATGCTTTCTAAAATATTAAAAAAATAGGCGTATAAAAAATTACATACATCATTGTATTATGTTGTATGTAGGCGGGGTTAACGAGGCGAGAGATATTCCCGCCTCGTTAATTTATTCACAAGGCAGGCAGACATAAAAGTAATGCTTGTAATGCTCCTTTTTTCTATTGTGTTCATATACTGTAGTATAAAATCTAGGAGGTTGACATGATGAACAAGGAGAAAAGCTCATTTACTGCCGGAAAGAACGGTCCCGTACTGATGCAGGGCATTCAGCTCATTAATAAGCTTACTCAATTAGTTAAAGAGAATATTCCAGAAAGGATTGTTTTCGCAAAAGGAACAGGAGCACACGGTTATTTCAGACCATATATGACAATGAGTGATTTTACCAAAGCGGCATTTCTGATGGATCCCGACAAAACGACTCCTGTGCTTGTCAGATTTTCCACGATGACCGGCTCTAAGGGTTCTGCGGACACATTACGGGATGTAAGAGGATTTGCAGTAAAATTTTATACAACTGAAGGAAATTATGACTTGCTCAGCATTAGCCTGCCCGTTTTTTATATTCGTGATGCAATTCATTTACCCGAGTTAATGCATGCTTTAAAGCCTTCTCCTGATACAAACATAACGGATCCCGAAAGATTTTGGGAATATATTTCAGAAACACCGGAAACAATACATGCAATTATCTGGCTTTTCTCAAATCGGGGAACCGTAAAAAGTTATCGTCATATGGAAGGGTTTGGTATTAACACATATATATGGATATCTCCTGATGGGCAAAGACAATTAGTGAGATGTCATTGGAAGCCATTGCAGGGAATAAAGAACATTTCAAGACAGGAGGCTGAATTTCTGGCAGGATTTGATCCGGATGTAGCTGCAAGAGATTTGTGCGATTCTCTGGAAAGAGGAGAAGTGACGGAATTTGAACTTAACGTTCAAATGATTCCATATGAAAATAAAAATATATATGATTTTGATCCTTTAGATTCTACAAAGCTATGGCCGGAAAAAAAAGTTCCGTTTATCAAGGTTGGTAAAATGACGTTGAATAAGTCTACAGAAAACTATTTTCAGGAAGTTGAAAAGGCCGCATTTTCACCGGCCAATATCGTTCCGGGAATCGAGTTTTCACTTGACCGGCTGCTTCAGGGCAGTATATTTGCTTCCTTGAATGCACAAAGACATCGCCTGGGAACAGATTTTGATCAAATTCCGGTAAATCAGGTCAAATATTCTATTGATAATGAAATTATACAGCAGAGATTTATTGCATCAGCTGAAGTTGAAGGAATGATTGAGCGATACCAAGAATCGTCTGGAGATGATTTTAAACAAGCGGGTGAAAGCTATCGATCCATGTCCCCAAAGGAACAGGATTATTTGGTTAATAATATCATGGATCATTTAATGTTTGTTGATGACGAAATAAAAGGAAATGTAGTCAGCTATTTTATGAAAGCAGATAACGAGCTTGGCACGAGAATTATGCGAGGACTTGACTTTTAACTTCTGCGGTTTGGGTTGCGGCAAATGCCAAAACCCAAAACCCACTGTATTGGGAATGAAAAATATTCTTCTTTACTATTAAATGATAGAACGATAAAATAATTTATAACACTTAAGTAGAAAAATTCCGACTTTAGAAATTTTTCTTACATCTGTGCGTTTCAGCGAGGCAGGGGATATCCCCATTGCCTGTGAAATTAAGCTCTACCCGCCACCTGAAGAGGTGGAGGATATCTTTGTCTCGTTATATCTTTACATTGTTTTGCAGCAGAATTCTATAAACTTGACAAGCCGTCAAATAAGGAGATAATAAATGATACTCAGGGAAGAACTGGAAAAAAGAGAATATGAGATTTTATCGCCCTTTGCAGAGAAGGCAGCAGAAACAAAGGGGAGAAAATATGAGGAAGCAAAATGTCAGATCAGAACGGATTACCAGAGAGACAGAGACAGGATCGTTCATTCAAAGTCATTCCGAAGACTCATGCATAAAACACAGGTATTTCTTGCGCCGGAAGGCGATCACTTCAGAACCCGTTTAACTCATACCTTGGAGGTATCGCAGATAGCAAGAACTATTGCAAGATCACTTGCCCTCAATGAGGACCTGACAGAAGCTATAGCTATGGGTCATGACCTTGGACATACGCCCTTTGGACATAATGGAGAAAGCTTTCTTAACGAAAGACATCCCGGCGGCTTTAAGCACAATTTGCAAAGCCTTCGGGTGGTGGAAGTCCTGGAATCAGCAGGAAGAAGTATCGGCAGAGGAATGAACCTGACATTTGAAGTAAAGGATGGTATTTTAAACCATACCGGAAAAACGAATCCCTCTACTCTGGAAGGGTGGGTCGTCAAATTCAGTGATAGAATTGCGTATATTAACCATGATATCGATGATGCTCTGCGCAGCGGAATTATAAGTGAGGCGGATTTGCCGAAGGATTGCGTAGAAGTTTTAGGGCAGGATCACAGAACGAGAATCAGTACTCTTGTGAACGATATAATACAGAACAGTTACGGAAAAGATCATATAAATATGGGTGAGAACTGCAGTTTTTATATGGAAAAGCTTAGAGCCTACATGTTTGATAACGTCTATCACAGTAAGATAGTTAAGAAGGATGAAGAACTGGATAAGATTAGAAATATGATTTTTTTACTTTATGATTACTATAAGAAGAATTCTGACGAACTTCCTGCCGATGCCAGTGCTCTTGAGGAATTCGGAATAGATGAATTGGTGAAGGATCACATAGCGGGCATGACGGATCGCTATGCCTTGAATATGTTCAGTACATTATTTATACCGAAAGGATGGAAATCATAATATAACGGGGATTTTTCCGCTTAAGCGTTATAAAAATATTTCCCATAAAAAAAGGAATGACACTTCTTTTGTCGAATAAGTTACTAGTGATGAATATGCGGAGACAATTGAGTGTGGGAATTCGTGATAACATAATTGATGAAATTAAAAGCAGGTGCAACATCGTTGATGTGATCGGACGTCATGTACTCCTCAAAAAAACAGGGAGCAATTATAAAGGCGTTTGTCCTTTTCACAATGAAAAAACACCTTCTTTTGTTGTTTCTGACACCAAACAGATTTTTACATGTTTCGGATGCGGAGCGACAGGTGATGTTCTTGAATTTGTTCAGCGGTACAATAATCTGGATTTCCCCGGAGCGATAGAAAAGCTGTGTGATGAGTACGGCATAGAAATGAAATATTCAAGTTTCCAAACAGAGCGGGACAGAACAGCTTTATACGAAATCAATCGGGAAGCCGCAGCCTTTTTTTACAGGGCATTTTTTAATAATCCAAATCCCGGGTACGATTATATGAAAAAGCGAGGTCTGGAACCGGAGATTCTTAGAAAGTTTGGAATCGGTTATGCAGATGAAGAATGGGACAGCCTTTACCAATATTTCATGAAAAAGGGTACGGATTTACAGATTTTAGTTGAACTGGGTCTAATATCACAATCTAAGGGAAAAAACTTTGATAAATATCGAAATAGAATCATTTTTCCTATAATCAATACTCGCGGAAAGGTCATTGGCTTTGGTGGCAGAATTCTTGGAGCCGGGGAACCAAAATACTTAAACTCTCCGGAATCCGCTATTTTTCAAAAGAAAAACAATTTATACGGATTAAACTTAACAAGACAGGATATAAATAAAGAAAAATATGTAATACTTGTTGAAGGCTATATGGATGTGATTTCTCTTTACCAGCACGGCATCAGGAATGTGTCAGCTTCGCTGGGAACTGCATTGACTGAAAAACAAGCGGAAATGATGAAACGATATTCAGATAATGTGGTTTTAGCCTATGATGCCGATGAAGCAGGTCAGGCTGCAGCCTTAAGAGGATTGGATATTCTCCATAAAGTAGGCTGTAAAGTAAAAGTTATGCATATTTCTGATGGTAAGGATCCTGATGATTTTGTTAAGAATAAAGGAAAAGAAGAGTTTTTAAAGCTTGTTAAAAATGCAATGCCATTTGCAGATTACAAAATTTATCTTTTAAAACAGAGACTGGACCTGGATACAACGGAAGGAAGTGTTGAATTTCTACAAGAAACAGCCAAAATATTAGGCGAATTGAGCCCTGTTGAGGCTGAGATATATATTAAAAAAATAGCCAGGGAAACAAATATTTCCGAAGGGGCTATAAGACTAGAAATTAATGTCAATAATAATAGCGAAAATATAAAAAAATATGATACGGTGCCCGTACGGGATACCGGGAAAGAGAGTCAGTCCGCAAGAACCGATCCCGGGTTCGGGACTATGCTTGAGAAAAACCTGATAAAATTGATGCTTTTAAAAAGCAGCTATGTGAATAGGATAAAACCATATGATTGGATTTTTCAAAGCACGTCTGCCTTTAAGATATACGATATAATCAAATCTGTGTATAAAGCGGATGAAGAGATAGATATGAAAAAAGTGGAGGATAGCCTTGATACGGCTGATAACAGATTACTCCAGGATATAATGGAAAACATTCATCTGGCAGACAAAGAAGAGCAAGTTTTTCGGGATTGTATACAAAGCATCAACGAGAATATATCAGCTGAACGAGAGCAGGAATTAATTCGGCTTATATCGATATTGGATGATGAAAAAGATCGTGATAAAATCGAAGCCCTTACAATCGAAATAATAAAAATACAGAAAGGAAAAACCAAAGATAGGTAGGTGGTGGTTTGCATGAGCTACGAAGAGGGACAAGAAGTAAAAAAATTTGAATGTATAAACGAATTATTGGAAAAAGCGAAGACCAAAGGTTCAATATCTTATAGAGAGATATCAGATTATCTGGACAATATTGATATGGATAAAGATCAGATGGATGATTTTTATGATTCACTTATTTCCCTGGGAATAGAAATCGTATCTGAAACAGATCCGGATGATTTTGAAATTATCAGTATGGAACAAGAAGATTCGGATTCAGAGATAAAAGAGTCAGGAGGAGAAATAGAGCTTGAGGCAACACTGCCCAAGGGCATTGCCGTCGATGATCCTGTCAGAATGTATTTAAAGGAGATTGGTAAGGTGTCTCTGCTTACGGCGGAGGAAGAAATAGAGCTGGCAAAGAGGATGGAGCTGGGAGATGAAGTAGCAAAACAGCAGATATGTGAAGCAAACTTAAGGTTAGTAGTAAGTATAGCAAAACGATATGTTGGCAGGGGCATGCTGTTTCTGGATTTGATACAAGAAGGAAATTTAGGATTAATTAAAGCGGTAGATAAATTTGACTGGAGAAAAGGCTATAAATTCAGTACATATGCTACCTGGTGGATAAGACAGGCGATTACCCGTTCCATTGCGGATCAGGCAAGAACCATAAGGATCCCGGTGCATATGGTGGAAACTATAAATAAATTGATTAGAATATCGAGGCAATTGCTGCAGGAATATGGCAGAGAGCCTACACCTGAAGAAATCGCTTTGGAAATGGAAATTACCGAGGAAAAGGTCAGGGAAATATTAAAGATAGCTCAGGAGCCGGTTTCACTTGAAACGCCTATCGGAGAAGAGGAAGACAGCCATCTGGGGGACTTTATACCGGATGATGATGTGCCTGCACCGGCAGAAGCTGCAGCTTTCTCAATGTTGAAGGAACAACTTGTCGAGGTTTTGGATACCCTTACGGACAGGGAACAAAAAGTTTTGAAGCTTAGATTTGGATTAGATGATGGACGAGCGCGGACACTGGAGGAGGTAGGAAGACGTTTCGACGTTACAAGAGAAAGAATACGGCAGATAGAAGCCAAGGCCCTCAGAAAACTGCGGCATCCCAGCAGAAGCAAAAAACTAAAAGATTATTTGGAATAAGAAGGGAAGGGTATTTTATTTACTTTTTAATTTGATGAAGGGGTAGAAGATCACTTTGTATAATCCGTCAATCACAAAGTTGAATCCTCTCGCTATGACAGGTCTTGACAATATCCATACTGAAGCCGCCACTAGAAGCATCGGAACAAAAAAGGATAAAAGCCCTCCTCCAAAATCTGTGCCTGAAGCTACGATTAAGTGTCTAAACGGCAAATGGAGCGCATAAACAGACATGGTATTCAATCCAACACTGGAATACCATGTTTTTTTATCCGGTACCAGGTTAATAAAGACTAAAAGCCACCCGAAGCCGGTTAACAAAATCCAAGAGCGGATCGGTATACCGGCAAGCGCCGGTATACCGATGGATTCGTAGGATGATTTTAAAAACCAGGTAGACAGCGGTAATATTTCTTTGTAAGCCATAAATCCTGAGTAAACTAATAATATGATCATAAGAGATACAATCCCCCATTTTGGCAGATTTCTGATTTTTGTTACATGTTCCGGCTTAAAGAAGTAGCCAAGCATAAAGAAAGGGAGAAACCCAAAGGCTCTGCCAAGTGCCAGGTTTGCGTTAAAAAAAGGTATCAATCCGGCGGCAACAGAGCCCGCTATACTGATTGGCAATATGTATTTTATTTTAATTAAATCTTTCAATAAAAAGCGATAATAAAACATGACAATCAGAAACCAAAGTGCCAAAGAAGGATTAATGAAACTTAGCGTTGCTTTGCCGTAAATTACGTATCGGACTCCGTACATAAAAACCGTAAGAACAATATATGGAAAGAGCAAGCTTTTAAAAGCATTTTTTCTGACTTTTTCAACATTTTTGGAGAAGTAACCTGAAATGAAGATAAAAAGAACCATATCAAATGATATGAACAAAAGATATGTGGCGCCGCTCAAGGTCGGAACATCAAACCCTTTGGCAGCTCTGAGATAGTGCGTACTTACTACGACGAAAATCATCAGAGCCTTCAAATTATCAAATAAATAGCTTCTATTTATATTGGTAACGGAAGGTTGGTTTAAGGCTTGGTTTTTAGTTCTCTTTAACATCAATTTGAATACCTCATCATTTCTTTGCAGAGTTATAGTATAAAAATTTATGAGCTTTTGTTATTATATACTAACATCAACAAATTTTCATTATTACTTTATTATTTTATTATTTACAACATAACTTACAGGAGTTTTCAGATGATAAAACTTTCTGACAGACTGAAGGCAATTGAAGAATTGATTTATCAAGGCGAAACGGTTGCCGATATAGGAACGGACCATGGATTTCTCCCCATGTCATTATGGGAGGCGGGCAAAAGCCCAAACGTTATACTAAGCGATGTCAAAGTAGGTCCTCTGAAGAAAGCTGAGGCAAACATTGCAAAATATTTTCCTGACCAAAGGTTCGACCTCCGAATCGGAAATGGACTGCAAACGCTGGAATATGGCGAGGTAGACGCGGTCGTGATTGCAGGTATGGGCGGAATTGTGATTTCGGATATTCTTGCTGAAGACATAAACAGGACAAATAGCTTCAAGAGATACATATTGCAGCCAAGAAACGCACAGAAAAGTCTGAGAGCTTGGCTTCTTGACAACGGGTTTGTCATTACTGATGAGAAACTGGTACGGGAAGGAAAATATATTTGCGAAATTATTTCTGCAGTTTCTGAAAACCGAAGTGAAGAGGCGGAATCTTATAATGCCTTTGTTTCAAAGGTAAATTATCATATGAACAAAGAATATTACGACATGGATTTAGAGATAAGCCCGATACTTTTTGTAAAAAAAGAGCCTTTATTGGTTGAATTTATCGAAAATAAGATTAAAATAGAATTAAATATACTAAACAGTTTAAAGACCGGCGCAAAAACAGACAAGTCAAAAAAGGTAAAATTATCAGAGGATAGAGTCAAATCATTAAGGAAGTATCTAAAGAGGAGTATGACAAATGAGTATGAGTATGAGTGAGCTTATAGCAGAAATCGAGATGATAGCACCCAGGGAGTTGGAGGAAGAATGGGATAACTGCGGTATGCAGATCAACATGGGAAACGATGAGGTCAGCCGGGTTTTAGTGGCCTTGGAAATCAACAAAAGTATTATTGCCGAGGCAATGATGAAGGGGGTTGACTTTATAATTACGCATCATCCATTGCTTTTCAATAAAATAGACCTGGTAGATAATAATGATATCATTGGTAATTATATTATTGATCTCGTTAAAGCAGATATATCCGTTTACTCCGCACATACAACCTTTGATGAGGCTTTTGGCGGGAACAATGAATATATGGCTGAACTTATAGGTTTATCAAGAGTTAGAAAAATCAACAATAAGCGGGCGTATATTAAAGAACAGAACCGAGAGTATACTCCGGGACGTATTGGAGAATTTCAAGAACCTATCACAATGGAAGCTGTGTGCAGATTGATCGAAAACGCACTGGATGTTAAAGGTGAGCTTAGAACTGTGGGCAATTCAAATAAAATAATTCGTACTGTGGGATTATGTACCGGAGCCGGTGGTGATACGCTGGTCGCAGCCATAAAAAATGGATGTGATTTATTTATTTCCAGTGATATTAAGCACCATCAAGCGAAGATTGCGAGTGAATCGGAAGTTTGCCTTATTGATGCAGGGCATTACGGTACGGAACATATATTTGCAGAAAATTTTGCTGATAAATTAAGAAAAAACGTAGGAACAAAAATCCAGGTATTAGAATCGGAAATTGTTTCAAATCCATTTTCAAATATGATATAATGCTAGTGTGAGTAAGCCAGACAATCGCGTGGATGCTTTGACATTCACGAGGAAAGTCCGAGCTCCATAGGGCAAGGGTGCCAGATAACGTCTGGTGAAGGTGACTTTAAGGAAAGTGCAACAGAAACACACCGCCTATCAGCTTAGTACTCTGTAACTCCTAAATGTTGTTACAAAGCAGCAATTGGGAAAATAGGAAAGCAGATGTAAACTTTTTAGGGTTAGAGAGTACTAAGCTGAGGTAAGGTTGAAATGGTGAGGTAAGAGCTCACCGGCAGTATGGTAACATGCTGGCCGTGCAAACCCCACCCGGAGCAAGACCAAGCAGGGAGGTAATTGCCCAAGTGGCATAGTGCCTTAAAGGCGGCGGTCCGTCGCTTCCCGGTAGGTAGGTCGCACGAGCGTATCGGTGACGGTATGCCTAGATAGATGATTGTCTAATACAGAACTCGGCTTACAGGCTTGCTCACACTACATAACAAATGATGACCTGCTGAATCGATTCAGCAGGTCTCATTTTTTTCATTCCAATATACTACAATGATTCCGAAAAAATCAGGCTTCCGGAAAAAAATACGGTATAAGGTATATAGTATTATTTTATTTCTTGTGATACAATCATCTACAATTAAGTTGTAAAAAAACAGGAGACCCGGATCCAATGAACCAGTTAAAGAACGAGTTTAAAAAAGAACATCATGATTTAAAATTGAATGAATCAAAAAATAATACGGCTGAATCAAATAAAATGGGAACCATGCCTGTTGGGAGGCTGATGATAAACATGTCGCTCCCGGCGATGTTTTCCATGATCATCCATTCTCTTTATAACATTGTAAACAGTATCTTTGTCGGAATAATCGGGGAATCTGCTCTGGCCTCAGTCACTTTGATTTTTCCGATACAAATATTTCTCATTTCCCTGGGAGTGGGGACCGGCATCGGACTGAATTCGCTTATATCACGAAAGCTTGGAGAACAGAATTTTATGGCGGCGAATTCAGCTGCAAATCATGGAATGCTGACTTCTATAGTTAATTGGTTTATTTTTGCTGTGTTCGGCATATTTTTTTCCCGGCCTTTTGTTGAAGTGTTTTCAGATAATCCTGAAATAATTGCGTATGGTACGGGTTATTGTTTTATCATATCAGTATTTTCTCTGTTTGTTTTGATTCAGATTAATGTGGAAAAAATTTTGCAGGCAACCGGAAACATGGTACTTCCGATGATCTGCAGTTTGACCGGTGCGATTATAAATATTATTTTAGATCCGATTTTGATTTTCGGATTGCTTGGAGTGCCTGAATTGGGTGTAACAGGTGCGGCGATTGCAACGGTGATCGGTCAATTCTTAGCAATGTGTCTGAGCTTATATTTCCTTTTCTCAAAGGAGCATAAGATTAAAATCAACTTCTATAACTTCAGAATCAACTGGAAGGTTTTGAAAGATATATACAGTGTAGGTCTGCCTTCTATCGTCATGCAATCGATTAGCTCAGTTATGATAATCGGTTTAAATGCTATCCTGATTTCTTTTTCAGAAGCTGCGGTTGCTGTTTTAGGCGTATATTTCAGACTTCAATCCTTTATTTTCATGCCGATTTTCGGATTGACACAGGGCATTATGCCGATTTTGGGATATAATTTTGGCGCAAAAAATAAAAAAAGATTGATTGAAACTTTTAAAATAGCACTGAAAACAGCAGTTATCATTATGATCGTCGGCATGATTATATTCCAGATCTTTCCTGTGCCAATGCTGAAGCTTTTCAGCGCATCATCCGAGATGCTCAGAATCGGGACCGGCGCATTAAGAATCATCAGCACCTGTTTTGTTTTTGCAGCAATCGGAATTATTGCCTCGACATTATTCCAGGCTACCGGACATGGTTTATTCAGCCTCTATGTATCTCTTTTAAGGCAGCTCGTTGTTATTTTGCCGCTGTCCTGGATCCTTGCCCGATTTAGCGGAGTATCTTATGTATGGCTGGCCTTTCCGATGGCGGAACTGTTTGCCTTAACTGCGTCAGTTTTTTTACTTAGATATATTTATAATAGAAAAATTAAAAATTGGGGAGAAATGAATGAGACGAATTTCAGGAACGGAATAAACGTATGAAAAAAACGGAGGTTAACGAATGAGACTGATCACTTGGAATGTAAATGGACTTAGAGCTGTTTTGGGCAAAGGATTTTTGGAATTTTCCCATGAATATAATCCGGATATTCTGTGTATACAGGAGACTAAAATGCAGGCAGGTCAGGCTGAAATTCCTCTGAAAGGCTATGAACAATATTGGAACAGCGCGGAGAAAAAAGGGTATTCCGGCACAGCTATCTTTACTAAGCCATGCCCTGACAATGTGTACTGCGATATTGATATAGATGGAAAGGATAAAGAAGGCAGATCTATAACACTTGAGTTCAAGGATTTCTATCTGGTGACTGTGTATACGCCCAATTCACAGGAAAAGCTTGTACGACTTGATTACAGAATGGATTGGGATGATGCGTTCAGGAGCCATGTGCAAAGATTGGACGAGAAAAAACCAGTGATAATTTGCGGAGATCTTAATGTTGCACATAAGGAAATCGATCTGAAAAATCCCGGTACAAATAGAAAGAATGCAGGGTTTACAGATGAAGAACGTTCAAAGATGACCGAACTTATCGAAGCAGGCTTTACTGATACATATCGCTATTTATACCCGGACACAACAGGTGCTTATACATGGTGGACCTATCGTTTCAATGCCAGAGCAAACAATGCCGGATGGAGGATAGATTACTTTCTTGTTTCTGACAGAATACGTGAAAAGGTAAGAGATGTTGTTATCCTTAACCAGATCATGGGAAGTGACCATTGCCCGGTGCTGCTGAATATCGAACTGTAAATTGGATCAGTAATGGATTTATTTGCCGGGAGATAAAATTCGGGAACTTTTTCCATAACACCTCGTCTTATAATATATCATCATTTATAATAAATTATTAGATTGATATTTTAAAGGAGGTATCAAGTCATGAAAAAGATATTGGGCATAGTTCTGGCAATCAGTCTGGTTTTCACTGCATCAAGCCCAGCTTTTGCCGCTGAGATGGATAGCAAAGGGTTGGAACAAGCAATACTAAAGGTTAAAAACGTCGTTTCGATACCGGCAGACTACGAGAAGTTTGAATATACATCAAGCCAATATGAATCAAATGGGAAGCTCGTATCCGTTTGGAATTTAAACTGGTATAAGGAAGATCACAGTTCAGGCATATCAGCATCTATTGAAAATGATGGTTATCTGGTTAATTTCAACGCGTTCACAGACAAACGGAATGAAGGGCTCGGATCCTTATCAAGAGCAGAAGGTCAAATCGCCGCAGATGCTTTTTTGACAAAGGCAAGACCTGACGTTTCGGCATATATGAAGTCTGAAGATAATCAGAATAATTATGATTCTGATAGATATTATTACAGATACAGAATGTATCAAAATGATGCCATCGTTGGTTTCGTTGAGATTGGCATTGAAGTAGACAAGTATACCGGCGAAGTGACAGGGTTCAACTTCATGGGAACCGGTGAAGATTTGTTAAAGCTGCCTTCCTCTGATGGCACGATTGGGATCGAAGCTGCCAAAAAAGCATATCTTGAAGAAATCAATGTTGACTTGAATTATTATTCCTACTTTGATTATGAAAGCAGAGTACTGAAAATTTTCCCTGCATATTCACAGTCTGCGGACACTTCAAAAGTAATCGATGCAAAGACAGGGAAAGCGATACCTCTATACAATGATTATTACTATGGAAGGGATATAGGTGGAATGGGGTCAGCGGATAAGGCAATGAATTCTGCGGCTCAAGGGAGTGAGTTGACAAGGGAAGAGCTTGCGGCTGTTGAAAACATATCCAATCTGATTCCAAAAGATAAGGCCGAAACTATTCTTAGGGCTATGGCACCCGGCATCACTCCCGGCATGAAGGTAACGAATTTATCTCTGTCAAAAAGCTATGTCCAGCCCGATCTATATCTCTGGGAAATAGGCTTCGACGGAGCCTACGGAGTTGTGAATGCAAAATCCGGTGAACTGGTTTCATTCTATATCTATCATAATGACAGCAGAAAAGGGAATCTGCGGTTATCCGAAGAAAAAGCCCGGGAACAAGCGGAGAACTTTATGAAAAAGAACGCTCCGGAAAAATTTGATCAGTCAAGATTCTATGAAAACCCCGAATACAGCGCGTATAAAACGGAAGAGGATGTTACCGATTACAGCTTCAATTATTACAGGCAGGTAAACGGAATTGATTTTGTGGGTAACGGCTTTACCGTAATCGTAAATAAAGCCAGCGGTATGATAACGCATTATGACTGCAACTGGTATGATGAAATTACTTTCCCGGAAATAAACGGCATCATTACCGATGAAGCTGCCTTTGACTTATTTAACGAAACAGGCAATATGACGCTTATGTACAAAAAAGTCAAAAAAGGAGAGACCGGTTTGGTCTATGACTTTGCCGATACATCAAGAAGCTATTTGCTCAATCCTTTTGACGGTTCTCGTATAGGATGGGATGGTAAGCTGTACAAAGAGACTTCAATACCGGTATATACAGATATACAAGGGCACTGGGCGGAAGCAACGATAAACAAACTGCTGGAAAATGGCTATTATCGAACAGCGGAGAAATTCGAGCCAAACAAGAGAATTACTCAGTTGGATTTTCTAAGATATCTGTATTCTCCTATCCAATCATATTATGAGGATGAAGACTTCTACAAAATGCTGGTTCGTGATAAAATAGTGAAAGAGGATGAAAAGGATCCTGCTACCGAAATAACAAGACAGGATGCATCAAAGTTCATTATCAGATTTCTGGGACAGGGCATGTCAGCCGAGCATCCTGAAATCTTTAAAAATCCATTCAAGGACAATGTGGAAGAAGCTTATAAAGGTTACGCAGCAATTAGCCACGGTCTGAAGATTATGCAGGGGGATAAATCTGGACGGTTTAACGGAACAAAACAGGTAACTAATGCAGAAGCGGCGATTATGATTTATAATGCGCTGCAGGTAAAATAAAACATCAAAAACAGGTAAGAGTCTGCCAGAAATGGATGAAGCGCCTGCCGGATGTATTTCCTATGGAACACGGCCGCTTCCGGTCAACCGGAAGCTCCGACGGTTCCTGCGGAAACACATCGTTGCGGCGCTTTTTTCTGTCCAAATATGAAAATCAAGCTTGTATTTCATCTATATAATTATTTCGATTTTTTTCTTTTTGTTTTTTCTAAGCCCCTTTGAGTCCATTTCTACCAGGTCGTGTATAAGAGGATCCTTGATTAAGCGTTTCCACACAGTATGAGTAGCCTTAATAAAGGACCTCTGCAATGGTATCCTATCATGAACAAGAGGGCAGCGGTACGGTAAATCAACAGGGGAAAGGATCAAGCGTAATTCTCCTGCCTCCGTAAGATACGGTGCCAGCGGGTAAAAGCGGCACTGCAATGGTCTCATCTCTCGCGGGCAATGGGGCGGGCTCTTACATCTTACAAAATAGATCTTTCCTTTCCATGAATCAGGGTATTCATAGTCTTCCGCATTTTCCATACTCCATTTGAGCCAAGTTTCATTTCTGGAAAATACCTTTTCTTCTCCCGGCAGGAGATAGATACCCATTTCAAAATCCAACCCCTCTTCATAACCTGCGTCATCACCACAGTTGCAGCAAGCGGCGGAACAAAGCAAACCACAATCCGAGGATAGAGGACTGACCCTGTTCAGGAGACGATAAATAGCCTTATATGTATTCTTTCTGATAGTACTTTTCATATATTGGGTATTATACAACCATTAAGGCGTTGTTGAAATAGGAAGAATATATTTCTTTATTTTATTCCAGTGGGAAATATCTTTTGTTCCGCCGTTTATTCTTTTTTATTATGAGAATATCGTCATAAGACAAATCTTTTTTTATTACCGTAAACATGATATAATTAAATCTAAATGCGGATAAAATCCGTAGAAATAACAGGGTTTATTATAGCGTGATGCTTTTAACAGGAGGGTGTCGGCATTATATGAAATTAGGAATAGACATAGGTTCTACAACTGTAAAATTCGTTCTCTTAGACCGGTATGATAAAATAGTCTTCAGCAGATATGAGAGACACATGTCAAATGTTTTTGAAACGGTTCACGAGCTTATGCTCGATCTTTATAATACATTTAAAGATATACAGACTACGGTTTCCATTACAGGTTCAGGGGGTCTTTCATTGTCAGGCCTTCTTGAAATTCCTTTCCAGCAGGAGGTAATTGCCTGCGGCACAGCGGTAGAATCGCTGATCCCGGATACGGATGTAGCCATTGAACTGGGCGGGGAAGATGCAAAAATCACATTTTACGGTCCAACAGTAGAGCAAAGAATGAACGGAACCTGTGCGGGGGGTACAGGAGCTTTTATTGACCAGATGGCAATATTGCTGAATACAGATGCACAAGGATTGAATGAAAGTGCAAGAAACTACAAAATTATATATCCAATTGCCGCAAGATGCGGAGTTTTTGCTAAAACTGACATTCAACCACTGATAAATGACGGTGCAAGTATAGAAGATCTTTCAGTTTCGATATTTCAGGCTGTTGTAAATCAAACCATCAGCGGTCTTGCATGCGGCAGGACCATACGCGGTAATGTTGCGTTTCTTGGCGGTCCGCTGTCATTTCTTTCAGAACTCAGAAAGCGGTTTGTTGAAACATTGGATTTAAAACCGGAGCAGGTTATTTTTCCTGAAGGATCCGAGTATTACGTTGCAATTGGTGCAGCCTTAATGTCAGCCAAGTATGATACAGTTTCATTAGAAAGCATTTTAAGTAAGATTGAAAATGCAGATATCAACATGCTTTCCGAAACAAAACACATGGAGCCTTTATTTAAAGATTATAGTGATTTCCAAAGCTTTAAAATCCGACACGATAAAGATAAAATTAAGAAGAGAGATGTCAAGCGGGCAAAAGGAAGAGTCTTTTTAGGTATAGATGCGGGTTCTACCACAACGAAGGCCGCATTAATAGACGACGAAAAATATTTACTATATTCTTTCTATAGAAGCAATGAAGGAAAACCTATCGAAGCCACAATGTCAATGCTTAAAGAGCTGTATTCACTCTTGCCTGATGGAGCGTATATCGCAAACTCAACAGTAACAGGATATGGAGAAGGTCTTATCAAAGCTGCGTTTAACGTAGATATCGGCGAAATTGAAACAATGGCTCATTATAAAGCTTCTGAGGAGTTTCTGCCGGGAGTGGATTTTATTCTTGATATTGGCGGACAGGATATGAAATGCATGAAGATCAAGGATGGCGCAATCCACAACATCATGCTTAATGAAGCCTGTTCTTCGGGTTGCGGCTCATTCATCGAAACTTATTCAAAATCTGTAAATATGGATGTAGAGGCTTTTGCAGAGGAAGCGCTTTTTGCCGGATCTCCGGTAGACCTCGGAACGCGCTGTACCGTTTTCATGAATTCAAAGGTAAAGCAGGCACAAAAAGAAGGGGCTACCATAGGGGATATTTCTGCCGGATTATCACATTCCGTGGTCAGAAACGCGCTTTATAAGGTTATTAAGCTTAGAAATACTGATGAAGCAGGAGAAAAAATTGTCGTTCAAGGCGGAACCTTCTTGAACAACGCAGTTTTAAGAAGTATAGAACGTATTCTCGGAAGAGATGTTATCAGACCGGATATAGCAGGGATTATGGGAGCCTACGGGGCTGCCTTGATTGCAAGAGAAAATTATGTAACCGGAACAGAATCTGGTATTTTAAAGCTTTCCGAGATAGATAGCTTTACTGTTAATAACACTCATACCAGATGTAAGGGCTGTGAAAATCATTGCCTTCTAACGATCAATAAATTTAATGACGGAGTAAGACATATCACAGGTAATCGTTGTGAAAAGGGTGCGGGCATTACAAGTAAAAAAGAAGAGCTTCCCAATCTTTATGAATATAAGTATAACAGGCTATTTTCTTATGAACCCTTGGAGGAAGCATATGCTCCCCGCGGGACGATCGGGATCCCTCGTGTTCTCAACATGTATGAAAACTATCCATTTTGGTTTACTTTTTTTACGAAGCTTGGTTTTCGGGTACAATTATCTCCCGTATCATCAAAGGATATCTACGAGACAGGAATGGAAACCATTTCTTCTGACACAGCCTGTTACCCGGCAAAACTGGTGCATGGACATATAAAATGGTTGGTAAATAACGGTGTCAAATTAATATTTTATCCATGTATAAATTATGAACTGGCGGAAGATCAGACAGCCCAAAATCATTATAATTGCCCGATTGTTGCAACATACCCCGAGGTCATCGCCAACAATATGGATGATATTTTTGAAGAGAACGAGGTTCGATTCCTTCATCCATTTCTTCCATACGATGATGATGCGAGATTAAGCAGACGGCTTTATGAGGGCTTCCAAAATTTTCATATTAGCTCAAATGATATTTATAAAGCAGTAAAAGAAGCGCGTAAAGAAGATAAACGCTTTAAAGATGACATCAAAAAGCACGGGGTCTATGCTGTAAAAACTATCAAAGAGCACAATAAAAAAGCCGTGATATTGGCAGGTCGCCCGTATCATTTGGATCCTGAAATTAATCATGGAATCGACCAGCTAATAAATTCCTTCGGGTTTGCAGTGCTGACAGAAGATTCGGCAGCACATTTTTCCAGGCTGAACCGCCCGGTTAGGGTTTTGGATCAATGGATGTATCACACCAGATTATACAGGGCAGCAGATATGGCGGGAAACAATGATGATATAGAACTTGTGCAGCTCAATTCCTTCGGCTGCGGGTTAGATGCTGTAACGACTGATCAAGTGGAAGAATTAATGACAAATAAAAATAAGCTTTACACAGTTTTGAAGATAGACGAAGGATCAAACCTTGGCGCGGTAAAGATAAGAATTCGTTCCTTGAAGGCGGCGATGGAGGAACGAGATAAGAACAACATCAAACCAAGTAAGTCAGATGTCTTCTTTAAAAGAAAATTCTTTACTCGACAAATGAAACGAGATTATACGCTCCTGATTCCGCAGATGTCTCCGATACATTTTGAACTCTTGGCGCCGGCAATCAACCATAGCGGATATAAAGCCGAGCTGCTGCCGTCTGTTGATACGCATGCCGTGGAAGAAGGGTTACGTTATATTAACAATGATGCATGTTATCCGACCATTGTGTCCCTTGGGCAGATAATTTCCACTCTGAAATCAGGAAAATATGACCTTGACAAAACTGCCGTCTTTATGTCACAGACAGGCGGAGGATGTCGTGCCAGCAATTATGTGGCGCTGCTGAGAAAAGCATTGATCGATTTAAAAATGGAGCAGATACCCGTTATTTCTGTTAATATGTCAGGATTAGAAAAGAATCCGGGCTTCAAATTCACTTTACCCATGATAAAAAGAGCACTAATGGCTATGGTTTATGGTGATGTTCTGATGAAGGTGCTGTATGCCACAAGACCTTATGAGGTGACCGAAGGCTCTGCAAACGCCCTTTATGAAAAATGGAACCAAACAGCAATTAAAAATATTGAAAAGGGGAGCCTGAGAAAATTCCGCAATAATATTCGTAAAATGGTCGAAGATTTTGACAAACTTCCTCTAAAGGATATAAAAAAGCCTAAGGTAGGTGTTGTAGGAGAAATCCTTGTAAAATATCATCCTAATGCAAATAATGATATTGTTGGAATTATTGAAGAAGAAGGCGGAGAAGCAGTTGTATTAGACCTTATTGACTTCTTCTTATATGGTATGCACAGTAAAGAATACAATTTTAAAAATTTGTCCGGAAAATATAGCACGATGGTTTTAAATTCGGCAGCTATCAGGGTTATAGAATATTTCCGAGCACCTGCGAGAAAGGCTTTAGAGGAAAGCAATCGGTTTGAGCCCCCGCTTTACATTGAAGATATGGCGAAAAAGGCGGCTCAGATCGTGTCCTTAGGGAACCAATATGGTGAAGGCTGGCTTTTGACCGGAGAAATGATAGAGCTAATAGATAGCGGCGTTGAAAATATCGTTTGTCTCCAGCCCTTTGCGTGTCTCCCCAACCATGTTACAGGGAAAGGCATGCTGAAAGCACTAAGGAATTATAATTCGCTGACTAATATAGCGGCTATCGACTATGACCCCGGAGCCAGCAATGTAAATCAACTTAACCGAATCAAGCTTATGATGGCTACAGCATACAAAAATATGAAAAAAACCAATGAATCAACAGCTGATACCGAAAGCAGCAAGGAGCCTGCCGATGTGAAAGAATGGAAACAGGTTAAAGCTATCAATGAGTGAAGCATCCCTGTTCACAGCCTTTTTGTGCCGGGCATGGCTGGAATCAGGCGGTCAGGCTTTTGGTGCACTTCTTAAGCCATATACGCCTAATCACAGCCATGCCCGGCACAAAAAGGCTGTGAACGGAGTAACATTAAAGCCGGAAAAACACAAAGCCGGTAATCAGTAAATGTGGTAATAACGATACTTCTATGTTATAATGGATTTAAAATCATAGAAATACAGGCATCTTGAAAAATAAACATTACGAGGGGGACAGTTCAATGGGCAGACATGGAACGATTGCAAACAGAAAAGCTTCGCAGGATTCAAAACGAGCTCAGATTTTTACCAAATATGCAAGAGCTATTACAGTAGCCGCTAAGAGCGGTGGCGATCCTGAGTACAATATAACGCTAAAGCATGCTATCGATAAGGCGAGAGGCATCAATATGCCCAATGATAATATTACCAGGGCAATAAAAAAGGGAACCGGCGAGCTTGCCGGAGAAACATATGAATCCGGAAGCTTCGAGGGATACGGAGCAGGCGGAGTAGCGGTAATCGTTGACGTACTTACCGATAATAGAAACAGAACAACTGCTGCCATGAAGCATGCATTTGATAAGTACGGCGGAAATCTGGGTGTTCCGGGGTGCGTTTCCTATATGTTTGAACGAAAAGGAATAATCCTTATAGAAAAAACGGATGCTGTTGATGAAGATACTCTGATGGAAGCTTCACTTGAAAACGGCGCCGAGGATATGCTCACACATGATGACAGCTATGAAATTCAGACATCAACGGAATCTTTTAATGCGGTTTTTGAAGCTTTAAAGGCAGATGGATACGAATTTGTTGAAGCGGACATAGAATATGTTCCATCCATGGAAGCGACTCCCGGCGGGGATGATATCAAAAACCTCAAAAAGATGATCGACATCCTTGAAGAAAACGATGACGTACAAAAAGTATATACAAATTCTTCAGCACCTTTTGACGAATTATAAATATATTGAAATAAGGAGTCTTATGAAATAATTGGAATTGTAAAACAGGGAAGAATAGTATATAATAAATCTAAAGGTAAAAAATTTATTAAATTCAATCCTGAAGTGTTCGTTAAGGATTTATAATTCAACCTACGTATTGGCCTTGGGAATTCGGGTTTCCCAGCCTATGTCAAGCCTCCGATGCGAGGAAGACAGAAGCAGGAACAGAGTACCCCCCTATCTAAGATAGGGTGTGAATTATGTCCTGACGACATGTTCGGGATTTTTTGTTATTTAAAAAGGAGATATTGTTAAAATTGGTCTATAATCCGACAATTTCTACTTTTTATTTGATATAATATAATAACATATTGTTTTTTACAACTCTTTGGAATAAAATTTTAGTATGATTATCGATGTAGCAGACATTTAAAAATAAAATGCATTAATGCGCTGGGAGGAACTAATGAATTACAAAAGTGATATTCAAATCGCACAGGAAACAGAACTGAATCGGATAGAGCAAATTGCAGATCGACTTTCCATAAGTGAAAATTATCTGGAATGCTACGGAAGATATAAAGGAAAAGTCGATTACAATATACTGGAAGAATATAAGAATAGGAAAAATGGAAAATTGATTCTGGTTACGGCCATCAATCCGACTCCGGCAGGGGAAGGAAAAACCACAACTACAGTGGGTCTGGGGGATGCACTAAACAAACTTGGAAAAAAGACTGTAATAGCATTGAGGGAACCGTCCCTTGGTCCGGTATTTGGAATCAAGGGAGGAGCGGCCGGCGGAGGTTACGCTCAAGTTGTGCCTATGGAGGATATCAATCTTCATTTTACAGGCGATATTCATGCGGTAACAACAGCAAACAATCTAATTGCGGCTTTATTGGACAACCATATCCAGCAGGGAAATCAGCTGCGAATTGACACGAGAAGAATCATCTGGAAGAGATGTCTTGATATGAATGACAGGCAATTAAGATTTATAGTAAACGGACTTGGGGGCAAAGTAAACGGCACCCCCAGAGAAGACGGATTCGATATTTCGGTAGCTTCGGAAATCATGGCAATACTATGTCTGTCAAACGACCTGGAAGACTTAAAAGAAAAAGTTTCCAGGATAATTTTAGCGTACAACTATGAAGGGGAGCCCGTTACCGTTGGCGATTTAAAAGGACAAGGAGCAGCCGCAGCGTTGCTTAAGGATGCTCTGAAGCCGAATCTGGTTCAAACATTAGAGCATAATCCTGCCTTTGTGCATGGAGGTCCTTTTGCTAATATCGCTCATGGATGCAACAGCGTAATGGCTACAAAAATAGCTCTGAAGCTTGGCAGCTACGTGGTAACGGAAGCAGGCTTCGGCGCGGACCTGGGTGCGGAGAAATTTATCGACATAAAATGCCGGCTCAGCGGTTTACAGCCGGATGCAGTAGTGATTGTTGCAACAGCCAGAGCCTTGAAGCTTCATGGAGGCATACAAAAGGCTTATCTTGGAGAGGAGAATATCCCTGCGTTGGAACAGGGGATAGGTAACCTGCTAAAACATGTGGAAAATATAACCCGGGTATTTGGTCTTCCGGCAGTTGTTGCAATCAACCGCTTTCCGACAGATACAGAAGAAGAATTAAAATATATAGAAAAAAGATGCAAAGAACTGGGAGTAAACGCCATACTGTCTGAGGTATGGGGTAAGGGGAGCAGCGGGGGAATCGCTCTTGCAGAAGAGATAATCAGAGTCATAGATAAAAACGAAAGCAGCTTCAGGTTTTCATATGATAATGACCTGGCTTTAAAGGATAAGATAGAGGCAATAGCTGTAAAGGTATACGGAGCAGACGGGGCAGACTATGCAGGTAATGCTTTAAAGGAGATAAAGGAAATAGAATCCCTTGGTTATGGGGGTCTTCCGGTATGCATAGCAAAAACCCAATATTCACTTTCTGATGATGCAACTAAATTAGGGCGACCGAAAGGTTTTAGAATCACAGTCAGAAATGTCAAACCGGCAATCGGTGCAGGCTTTATAGTCGCAATAACAGGAGATATAATGACTATGCCCGGTCTTCCGAAAACTCCGGCAGCCGAACAAATCGATGTAGATAGAACCGGAAAAATAAGCGGATTGTTCTAGGAGAGATTAATTATGCCGGATAAAGCTTGTTATGAGTTTATCGATGCTTTGGCTTCTAATCTGAAAGCTGTATAAAAAAATTATGTATATAAATAGCGAAAAATAGAGGAGAGAGGGAGGAAACTAGATGGCTAAAATAACAACACTCAAGTTGCGGGAAATGAAGGATAAGGGTGAGAAAATTGCCATGGTGACGGCATATGATTACCCGACAGCATGTTTGGCTGAAAAAGCGGGAATTGATGTTATCCTGATCGGAGACTCCCTAATGATGGCAATGCTGGGCGATGATTCAACGATAGCATGTACTATGGAACAGATGATACATCATACGAAGCCGGTAGTTCTGGGTGCTCCAAATACGCATATCGTTACCGACATGCCCTTTGGATCCTACAACGTATCAAAGGAAGAGGCTATCATAAATGCCACCAGAATGCTGAAAGAAGGAAGATGCGATGCTATTAAGCTTGAAGGCGGAAGAGAAGTAGCAGATACTGTAAAAGCAATTGTAGACGCAGGGATTCCAGTAATGGGTCATATAGGGCTGACTCCTCAAACTGTTTCCAAGCTGGGAGGCTTTAAAATCCAGGGTAAAGGTGATGCGGCCAAGGACGTTTTGGATGATGCCCTGGCATTGGAAGCAGCGGGCGCATATTCAATCGTATTGGAATGTATTCCGGAACAATTAGGCAAGCTGATTACAGAAAAGCTGCGAATTCCAACTATCGGAATCGGCGGCGGCAGATTTACTGATGGTCAGGTCATAGTATATCATGATATGGTTGGCTTATTTGAAAAATTTGTCCCAAAGTTTGTAAAGCAATATATCAATCTTGGTCCGGAAATTACAAAAGCATTGGCATTATATAAGAAAGAAGTGAAATCCGGCGCGTTTCCGCAAGAAGAGAATACCTTCGGCGGAGTCACAGAAGAGGAATTAAAACGGCTTTATTAAGTGACCAATGGGACAAACGAGGATGTTCCTTAATTGTCACAAAGGTTGTAAAAGCGAGATACGGAGGGTGTCGTCACCTCGCATTACGTAACATCGTACCCAACTGTCACAAGCAGAGGTAAGAACATGAAAATTGCAATCATAGGTGCAGGTGCCATGGGATGCCTGTATGGAGCAAAGCTGTCTGAATCTCTCGAAAATGAAGTGATTCTTATTGATATCTGGAAGGAACATATAGAATCAATCAATGAGAACGGTCTCATCATGGAGGAAAATGGGAAAACACTTCATTATAACAGACTAAAAGGTACTCTTGATGCTGCGGAGGCAGGAATCTATGACCTTGCTGTCATATTTGTAAAATCAACATCAACAAGTGCGGGCGTCAGGAGTAATAGAGCGGTTTTTGGTCCCGACACTATTGCTTTAACATTGCAGAATGGGTTGGGAAATATCGAAATTATCAGCAAGGAGATAGGAGCTCAAAACGTTATTGGCGGTACTACTGCGCACGGGGCAACGATACTGGGACCCGGGCGGATATTCCATGCGGGAAGCGGAAAGACTACAATTGGAGAATTAAACGGTATGTCAACAAACCGTATCAAGAACATTGCGGATGTTCTTATAAAAGCCGGTTTGGATACGGAAATTTCAAATAACGTTTTAGGTCTTATCTGGGACAAGCTGCTTGTCAATGTAGGAATAAACGCTCTGACCGGAATTACAGGACTTTATAACGGAGAGTTGCTGGATTATCCGGAAATTGAAATACTCCTTGAAGCCGCAGTTCAAGAGGCTGATTCTGTAGCTGCGGCTAAGGGGATCAAGCTAGGTTGTCTTGATCCGGTAGGTCATGCAAAATACATTTGTAAGGCTACTGCTGCAAATAAATCTTCAATGCTTCAGGATATTTTGAATAAAAAGCAAACGGAAATTGATATGATCAACGGTATGATTGTACAGGAAGGCGCTTCCTTAGGAATTAGCACTCCCGTGAATATGACCCTGACAAATTTGATTCGCTTTATCCAAAAATCATTTTAGGGCGGCAAACGGAAACGTCCCCTACTGTCACACTGTCATATAACTGGTTGGAAGAAAGGAGCTTTACAATGAAGGGTTACAAACATGTAGCTGATTTTGTGAAGGCCGATGAATTAATACGATTCACTCAAGAACTGGTGAGAATAAAAAGTGTTTATGACCCGAACAAGAAGGGGGCGAACGAAGAAGAGGCTGCGGTTTTTATTGCTGATTATTTAAGAGAAGAAGGATTTGAGGTATATTATGAAACTGTAGCCCCGGGGAGACCAAACGTAATAGCTTTTTTAAGAGGAAAAGAGACCGGTAAAACCTTATTGTTTGAAGGACATACGGATGTAGTCACCGCCGGAGATATTGATTCATGGGAATATGATCCCTTTGAGGCGGAAATTATTGGCGATAGAATTTATGGAAGAGGCTCCTGCGACACTAAGGGAAATCTGGCAGCGGCAATTTTCGCAGCAAAGGCAATAAAGGATTCGGGGGAGGCTTTCAAAGGCAATATCCTGCTATGCATACCCTGCGATGAAGAAGGCATGATGATAGGAATTAAGGACTTTATACGCCGGGGTTGGGCTGATAATGTTGATGCCGCCGTTATTTGTGAACCCGAGGAGAATAATATCTGTATTTACCAAAAGGGAGCAATGCGTGCCGAAATTAGAATATATGGAAAACAAAGCCATGGTGCCATGCCTTTAACTGGGGTCAATCCAAACTGGAGATTAGGAAAAATCATATGCGAGCTTGAGAAACTGGAGCAAGCCGAAAAAGATCGGGTCGGTTGTCATGAATATTTGAAGTGGCCAAGTATAACACCGACAGTAATCTCATCACCAGTAAAAGGGGAAGCACAAATCAATGTGGTGCCAGGGGAAGCATATATAGCGCTGGATATAAGGACGATCCCGGGTCAAAATCATAACGAACTGCGGCAAATGATCCTGGACATCTTTAAACAATTAGGGGATGAAGATCCTGAATTCGATGCAACCTTGAAAATAATCGAAGAGAGACCTTGGACTTCAACACCAAAGGATGCACCTATAAGCAAGGCCGTATACAAAGCTGTCGAGGCAGTGACCGGAAAAGAACCGGTTTGGCAAGGTGTCCCCGGCGCAACGGATGGAACCATTCTTCAAGGTATAAAGAAAATTCCCGTCATAGTAATTGGAGCCGGAAATACATATATTCCCCATCATATTGATGAATATGTAGAAATACCTGCGTTGATCGAGACTGCTAAAATATACACTTTGATATCCATGTATTTCTTAAATAATGAAATAGACTAAAGGGAGAAAAGAACATGTCTGAAGAACCTAAAATCATCAAATCTGCCGTATCATTCAAAGACCAGTTTACACTCCGGGGTATGCTCATAGGATCAGCTGGCGCCGCTATTTTGACAATGAGTTCAATGTATGTGGCGTTAAAGATGGGGGCACTTCCGTGGCCGATCATCTTTGTCGCATTGGTATCTATGTTTTGCCTTAAGCTGTTTGGGAATACGAATATCAATGAAATAAACGTTACTCATACAGCAATGTCTGCAGGCGCCATGATAGCCGGTGGTCTTGCATTCACCATTCCGGGCATATACATGCTGAATCCCGAAGCAAATTTGAGTATGATTGTATTATTTGCGGTAGTATTGGGTGGTGTAATATTAGGGTTGATCTTTACTGCACTCATCCGTAAATATTTTATAGTTGTAAAAGAATTACCATATCCTATGGGGCAAGCTGCAGCAGAAACACTGATAGTAGGGGATGAAGGCGGAAAGAAAGCCGGCGCTTTGTTTTCTTCATTGGGTATAGCTGCGGTTTTTACTTTTTTCAGGGATGGGATGCCATTGATTAATCTAAAGAATTTAATACCGGCATCTTTTATGAATTCAGGACTGGCAGCAAAAGGGATTCTCGCCGGAATCTTGCTGTCACCAATGCTCGTTGCTGTCGGCTATATAATCGGTCCCCTTTTCATAGGCGTATGGTTCCTGGGTGCTATTATCGGCGATTTCGGAATTGTGCTTGGCGGAACGAATTTCGGTTTATGGGATGCAGATACAGCTTCAGCGATTAAGTCTTCTCTGGGTATCGGGCTAATGGTAGGCACCGGAATAGGAATTATTATTAAGGGTATCATTCCAAAGGCAAAGGAAATATTCGGTCCCATGTTCAGCAAAGATATGATGTCGCACGGTATCATAAACCTGAGATGGGCTCCAATAGTTATGGTGATAATCGCATTTATTCTTACCTTCGTATGCGATATGGGTGTTATCGCCAGCATCATTACGATCCTCGGTGTATGGCTTGCCACCTCAATGTCTGCTCAAATAGTAGGTCAGACCGGTATTAATCCGATGGAAGTGTTTGGAATAATCATACTGCTTGCAGCTAAGGCAGTTACCATCATGGGGCAGACAGAAGCATTTTTGGTTGCAGCTGTAGTTGCCATTGCATGCGGTCTTGCAGGAGACATTATGAATGATTTTAAGGCAGGGCATATACTTCATTCCGATCCTAAAGCTCAGTGGCTTGGAGAAAGTATCGGAGGAGTGATAGGATCCTTTGTTTCCGTATGGGTGTTTTATGTAATATTAACTGCTTATGGACCGGCAGCATTCGGAGACCCCGAATTGTTTTACGCTCCGCAGGCTGGTGTGGTAGCTGCCATGGTTGGCGGAATTCCTCATCTGACCTCATTTATTATAGGATTGGTTCTGGGATGTTTATTATACTGTGTAAATTTCCCGGTTATGACACTTGGGCTTGGTGTTTATCTTCCGTTTTATCTATCAGCAACAGCGTTTTTGGGCGGTGTTTTAAAATTCATAATAGAAAAAGCTGCTCCAAAGTGGGATAAAAAAGGGACTGGATTGATCATCGCATCAGGGCTCCTCGGAGGAGAAGCGGTAATAGGAGTAATAATAGCCCTGATTCAGGCAATTCAAGGTATGAGCGCCATATAACGAGCCCGCCTCGTTCGTCACGCTGCGCGTATCCCCTTGGAAACCGCCGTTTTCATATGCTGCCGCATAAAAACGGTAATCGGTTTTACGGTTTCTGCGAGGACACACCCAGCGTTACTCCAGCCACTTTTTATGAATTGCAGGAGGGTAATCGCAATGAAGGAAATAAAAATTACGGATATAAAAGGAGTTAAGATCGGAAATGCTCAGGATATTATAGGAGCTACAGGCTGCACTGTTATCTTTTGTGAAAATGGGGCATGGGCAGGCGTAGATGTTCGGGGCGGGGCCCCTGCATCAAGAGAAACAGAGCTATTGAAATCCGTCAACATGGTTGATCAGATACACGCTGTTATGATCAGCGGCGGCAGTGCATACGGTCTGGATGCAGCATCAGGGGCAATGGCATATTTGGAAGAAAAAGGCGTGGGCTTTGATACGGGCGCAGGAGTTGTTCCTATCGTATGTGGAGCATCACTTTTTGATCTGGCGGTAGGAAATCCAAAATGCCGACCTGACAAGGAAATGGGGTATGAAGCCTGTAAAAACGCAGAAGAAGGTCAAATCTTGGAGGGCAATGCCGGAGCCGGAACCGGAGCCACTGTCGGTAAATTCATGGGAATTAAGCATATGATGAAAAGCGGACTGGGGATCTATGCCGTTTCGATAGGAGAACTGCAGATAGCCGCAGTAGTTGCGGTAAACGCCTTAGGAGATGTGATCGATATTGATACAGGAAAAAGGATTGCAGGACTTCTCAATGAGGATAACACAAAGCTTTCTAATACAGAGGAAAAAATGTACGCTCAGTATTTCGAGGATAAAAACGTATTCAGCGGAAACACATCAATTGGCTGCATCGTGACCAATGCGAAGTTAAGCAAGACCCAAGCCAATAAGCTGGCTTCTATTGCACACAATGGGTTTGCCAGAGCGATCAGACCGGTACATACTATGTCAGACGGGGATACCATATTTGTAATGGCTACCGGGAAAGTTGAGGTTATGCCCGATGCAGCCGGCGCCCTTGCCACTGAGGTAATGGCCAGAGCAATCAACCGGGCTGTAAGAGCAGCTGAACCTGCTTATGGATTAAAGGCAGCCAGAGAATTATAATTTGTCTATCGGCACAAAATGTATTTTCCTTTGGTTAAAGGTTGCAAGATACTTCAGACCGGCGGATTTCATCATATCTTTTGCGCGATCAAAGTAATTTCCAAGAGGTATTTTATGGGAGTCAGAACCTATAGTTATTATTTCACCGCCAAGTTCACTGTATCGTTGTAAAATTTTCTTAGATGGTGTTGTATCCTTCAAACCGAAACGATAGCTCGAGGTGTTTATTTCAATTCCTTTGCCATCACTGATAATTAATTTTAAAATCTCGTCTACCAATTCTGAGTAGACTGGGTATGGTGATATCTGGTCAGTATATCTGTCAATTACATTAATATGTCCCAGTACATCATAATCTTTATATACCTTAAGACAATCCAGCATATAAGTATAAAAAGCGATATAAGAATCTTCGATAGACCGGTCTTTAAAGAAAGCTCTGCTGTTTAAGTCCATTCCTTCCGCACAGTGAAAAGAGCCGAGAATAAAATCATAATCATAGGATTTTGCGGCTTTAATGCATTTATCAAGGATCTTTCCATGCTGGATTCCTATTTCGATTCCTTTAACAACTTTAATTCTTCCCTGGTAAGTGTCTTTTGCTTCATTTAAAGCCTTATGATATCCGGCAAAGTCCATCTCAAAGGGAAATTCCTGGTCAGGATAATTCGGGTCGTAATGATCGGTTATTGCCATTTCTTTGATTCCCAGCTTTATAGCTGCTTCAATCATTTCGTTCATTGGTGTGCGGCTGTCGTCAGAAAAAGATGAATGGGTGTGATAGTCATACATATGTGGTTTTTATCTCCTTGTAATTCTATATGCTTGTAACAGAAAATTATGGCTGTAATGCATACCCTATGTTATTATATTATTGTATCCGTTTGTGATATTTGAATGCAACGGAATTAACAGAATTAATTATATCAAATTATCCAGTGCTTGAAAAGGACATAGAAATGTCGGCGGATTTTATAGAAAAGCAACTGATTAAAAAAGCAAAAAATGGAGATGAGAATAGTTTCGAGTCTCTTATTTTGAGCTGTCAGGGCAGAGCATTTAATATTGCTTTACGCTATTTAAGGAATGAAGAAGATGCATTGGATGCTTTACAGGAAAGCTTTATCAAGATATACAGAAATCTTAATACTTTCAAGGAAGACAGCAAATTCGACACATGGGTCTATCGTATCGTTGTAAACACATGTAATGACATGATTCGTAAAAATAACAGGCGAAAGAACACCGACAGTATATACCGGAACGATGGCGAGAAGGAGACGGTTCTGGAAATTCCGGATGTATCGGATGCTCCCGAAGAGGTTTATGATAAAAAAGAGAAGCAGGATCATATTTTGTCGTGCCTGGAAAAATTAAATCCGGGGCAAAAGGAAATAATAATTCTCAGAGATATACAAGGATTTACATATGAAGAAATCAGTGAGATTCTTGAATGCTCAATAGGAACAGTAAAATCCAAAATTAACAGATCCAGACTTAAACTAAGAGAGACCCTGCTGGAACAAAATTAGGTGATACTGCGTCTAATAAACATGTAGAAATAAAGGAGCCGGGTGATTTTATGACTCGACAGGATATAAAGGAGGGAGAGCGTAATGAAATGCAATAAAATTAGAAAGATGCTCTCACTTTATATTGACAAAATGCTTGACGACAACTTGCAAAAGGAGGTCGAAGAGCATATTTCAGCTTGTAATTTATGCAAAAAGAGATATGATGATATTAAGGACATGACAACTCTTCTGAATGAAGCCGAGATGGTTCCTGTTCCTGAGTCATTTGAATTTAGAATGAAAAAAGCTTTGCAACAGGAAAGAGCAAAGATTTCCGGTGAAAAAAATATTGCAGTGCCGGCTAAGAAGAATAATAAGCTTCGTATGCTCACTTCTATAGCAGCCATATTTGCGGTAGGAGTTATCTCCTTTGGATTGTATCAGGATATTATTGGAGATCTGCCTGATCAGCTTGACGGAGTAACAGACCAATTATCTCAAGATCGAGCTTTGACGGATCAGCCTGAATCAGATTTGTATAAATCTAATAAGAATGAAGGTGACAAGGAGATAGAAAACCTTGAAAATAGCGCGGGTGTCGCTGACGATGTGCCGGAACAACGGATGAACATATATGGTAATACTAAGAGCGCTGAACCAGAAAAACCAGAAAGTGGAATTGCTCATATTCCTGAAGATGATATTAGTGACTCTGGTATAGATGAGGGCAATGACGGATATTCCGAAGACTACTCAATAAAGATGAAGATGAGTACAGATGAATTCAGCCGTGCTTTGACAACATCCGGCGTTGAAAGAAATGTTGCTGCTGTACAGTATTACACGGGCATAATAGAAGAAAGGCTCGGAGATTTTAAGTATGAGATTTTAAATGCCGATTTTATTCAGGCAGGGGAATGCAGATTCAGAATATATATATTTAGCGGAAAAGGCTATAAGTTTAAAGAAGAAATTCTCGCTGTAGGTAAGGATGGTGAAATTGAATTTATTTATACCAATGAATTAATGGGGTTATAAAATATGAAGATAATAATTGTTGATGGCAACAGTCTGATCAACCGTGCCTATTATGCTATGCAGCGGCCAATGATAACAAAAACCGGACTGTACACACAGGGAGTGTACGGTTTTCTTAATATATTGAATAAAGTCAAAAATGAGTATAAGCCTGACTATCTCACTATTGCTTTTGATAGAAAGGCTCCGACCTTCCGGCATCTTGAATATACGGAATATAAAGCAGGAAGGAAAAAAATGCCTCCCGAGCTTGCCATGCAGCTTCCGCTGCTGAAAGAAGCCTTGGAGGCAATGAATATAAAAACTCTGGAAATTGATGGTTATGAGGCTGACGATATTATAGGGACCGTCGCAAAAAGAGCTGAGGAGGAAAATTTAGAAACTGTAATCATAACAGGAGATAAAGATGAATTGCAGCTTGCATCAGAACGAACAAAAGTAATGATCACAAAGAAAGGGATTTCTGAATTTGAACTTTATGATGAAGCTGCAATGATTGAAAAATATGGATTCCCGCCAGAGCAGTTTATAGATTTTAAAGGACTGATGGGTGACCCGTCAGATAATATTCCGGGAATACCAGGGGTAGGTGAAAAAACTGCGCTTAAGCTTGTACGTGAATTTGGAAGTATTACAAATATCATAGAAAACACCGATAAGATTTCAGGAAAAACTTTAAGAGAAAAAATTGAAGAAAATGCTCAGCTGGCTATGATGTGCAGACGTTTGGCAACTATCAATACTGAGGTCCCCATTGAAATAAATTTTGAAGAATTCCTTGTGACGGAACCGGATTACCATGCATTAATTGACTTGTATACCAAACTGGAATTTAATAGTTTCCTGAAAAAAATGAAAGCTGGGGAAAATACCAGTGACCGGCAGAATGTTGAACAGGTTCAAATTACAAGTGAAGCCGGATTGAAACAATTAGAAGAGGAGTTAAAAAAAGAACAAAAGGCTATAATAAAGGTATTCAGTGACCATAATCACAAAGATATACCGCATGTTTACGGAATAAGTATTCTGTCAACCGGTACCAGTTTCTTTATCAGGCCGGAAAGCCCTGGCTTATTGCGATCTTTGATGTCATTGATTACCTGCAAAGGAGTAAAAATCTCCGGACATAATCTTAAAGAGGATTATTATGCGCTTTTGGCTAACGGCTTGAATGGAAGGATACTGTCCGATACGAACGGTGGAAGTGTTTTTAATACAGTATTCGATACTATGCTGGCGCAATACCTTATAGATTCTTCAAGAAGCAATTACAGCCTTAAATCAATGATGCTGGAACATTTTCACGAACAAATAGAAGATGAAGCCGATTTTATGAAAGAGAATGCCCAGATTGGATTCTTACCCCAGTCAGATCAAGTGTTTATGGATTACGGAACGAAGTGGTGTGTTTCGGTAGAAAAATTAACTCCGTTATTAAATGATATTTTAATAAATGAAGATTTGGAAACTGTGTTTTATGAAGTGGAACTACCGTTGACTGAGGTTCTGTCATCAATGGAAAACTCTGGCTTTGCTGTGGATAGGAAAGAGCTTATAAATGCCGGGGATATTATAGGAAAAAAGATTAGCGAATTAACTGCTAAGATCCATGAACTTGCCGGAGAAGAATTTAATATAAATTCTCCCCAACAGCTTGGAGTGATTCTATTTGAAAAGTTGGGGCTTCCCTTTGCGAAAAAAACCAAGAGGGGTTATGCTACAGGCGCAGAAATTTTGGAAAAACTCAAGGATGATTACATAATTGCCGATTTGATTCTTGAGTACCGCATGTATTCAAAGTTAAAAAGCACGTATATAGATGGGCTTCTTCCGCTTATTCACCGCGACAACAAAATCCATGCTCATTTCCAGCAAACAGTAGCAGCAACAGGCCGGATCAGTTGTACTGAGCCCAACCTTCAGAATATCCCGATACGCCATGAGCTGGGGCGAAAGCTTAGAAAGGCATTCATTCCGGAAAGTGAAGAATATGAGCTGGTCGGTGCTGACTATTCACAGATCGAGCTTCGCATTCTTGCCCATTTATCGCAGGATCCACTTTTGCTCGATGCCTTCAATAATAGGGAAGACATCCATAAAATTACTGCATCAAAGGTATTCGGTATACCTGAGGATCAGGTTACACCGCTGCAGAGAAGCAATGCCAAAGCAGTCAACTTTGGAGTGATTTACGGAATGAGCGGGTTTGGGTTGTCAACAGAATTAAACATTACCAGAAAAGAAGCTGAAAGGTATATCGGCGAATACTTTAAGAAATACACAAAGGTAAGGGAATTTCTGGATGGTTTAGTAACCAGCTGCAGAGAGAAGGGCTATGTCACCACTATTATGAACAGAAAGAGGATCATTCACGAGATAAATGCCGACAACTACATGGTTAAACAGGCGGGGGAAAGGCTTGCCATGAATAGTCCGATCCAGGGAAGCGCCGCAGACGTCATAAAAATCGCAATGGTCAAGGTGTATAGGGAACTAAATAAAAGGCAAGCAAAATCAAAGCTCATTCTGCAGGTCCACGACGAATTAATTATTCAAGCTCATATCCCGGAGCTAGACATGATAAAAGATATACTTGAAGAAGATATGGAGAATGCTGTAAAATTAAGTGTAGACCTAACTTCTGACCTTTCAACAGGAAAGAACTGGTATGACTTAAAATAATAGTTAAGTATTGTTGCGTTAGCGGGGGAAATGTTATGAAAATAATCGGGTTGACAGGAGGAATCGGATCAGGAAAATCAACAGTTTCAGAATACCTGATATCAAAAGGCTTTCACGTGCTGGATGCAGATAAAGTATCCAGGGAAATCGTAATGCCAGGCTCGGAAATGCTGATACAGTTATCTTCTTACTTTGGCAAGGATATTTTACATGAAGACGGCAGCTTGAACAGAAAGAAACTTGCCAACATAATTTTCAATGATGCTGAAAAAAAGAAAAAGCTTGATGTGCTTATGCATAACAGAGTACTGGAAATCATACATGAAAGAATAATTTTGTTTCGTGAAGAATACGAGAATTCGGCTGAACTTGCCATTGATTCCGATAAAGGAAAGAAAAGAAGGGTAATATTTATAGATGCACCTTTATTGTTTGAAACTGGTCTTGATAAAAGCGTCAGTGAGACTTGGGTTATTGATGTCGATGATGAAACCAGAATTAAACGCCTTATGAAACGAGATGGTTTAAGCAGGGAGGAAATATTGATGAGAATAAAAACTCAAATGGCAAGAGACGAAAAAAAGAAGCGTGCAGACGTACTTCTGGAAAATACGGGTGACCCGGAAAAACTATATCGTCAAATCGATCAAATGCTGGAATTAGTTTAAACTATCGGAGAAACAAAAATGTCAAGAAAAATCGTTGCGATTGCTTTAATTTGCATTATTTCTTTTATGAGTATGAGCCTTATCGGCTGTGATAAAACAACCAACTTTCTTGGCGGAGCCTCCGATCAGGAAAAAAATTTTACTCATTCTTCTGAGGTGTCTATTCCCATAGAAAAGCTTCGTACCCTTCATCCTATCATTACAAAGGATGAGGATGCCTATTATATCAATAAGCTGATCTATGAGGGCTTGTTTGAGTATGATCAAAACCTTACTCTGACCAATGTTTTAGCAGAAAGCTATTCGTACTCAGCGGATGGCGGCACTGTTTCCATTCAGCTGAAAAAGGGTATATTGTGGCATGACGGGGAGGAATTGACCGCCAGGGATGTTAAATTTACAATGGATGTCATTTCAGGCACTTCAGCTTCAAACAGCACCTTTTATAACGTTAATTTAAGAAATGTCCAAAGCGTCAATCTTGATAGCGATGATCCTTACCGGCTAATTGTCTCTTTTAAGGAAAACCGAAATAATTCCATGACAAGTTTTACCTTCCCCATCATACCGATGCATAGGTTTAAGAACATAGACGATGCGAAAAAGGTTAAAGCGGGGTTTATTCCTATTGGTACGGGACGTTATCATGTTACAGATTATAACGAGATATCACATATTACACTGAATGGATATCAGGATTACCATAAAGGAAATTCTCCCTCTAATACGCTAAAATTTATTGTTGTCCCCGAAAAGGAACAAGCCGTAAATTTAATGGATATCAACAGTATTTCCCTGACCTTTTCCAAGGAAATAGAAAGAGAAACCATTTATACAAACAAAGACGTCAATGTTGTCAATTTTCCCTCTAATGAAGCGGAAATCATCGGCTACAATATTAACGCGCCCGCACTCAAGGACAAGCGAGTAAGACAAGCGATCGCCTATGCAATCAATACAAAGCAAATCGTAGAAAGTTCCTATTACAAAAATGGAATACAGAATGAATCGATTTATTATCCTAATTTTTTAGGTGTTAATAGCTCGAACATCACATATTCGTATAATATCGACAAAGCGAAGGATTTATTGGAAAAAGCAGGGTATCTCGACAGGGATGGAGACGGTCTGGCTGAGGATGTCAACGACCAAACGATAACGATCAACATTCTAGTGAATTCCGAGAACCACAGCAGGGTCGCTGCCGCTCAAATTATCAAAGAAAACCTTGACCAGCTTGCTATAAAATCATACATTACCAGTAGGGATTGGGATGGTTATAATACAGATTTAGCAAGAGGAAATTTTGATATCTATGTTGGGGGCTATCAATTCAGGGAAAATTATGATCTGCGTCCGTTGCTGCATACTGATTATAACAATTTAATTGGCTATTCAAATATAGTTTTGGATAACCTGTTAAATAAAATGGAATCAGACTTATCCCAAGAGGAACGTAAATCAACATACGTTCAGATACAGGAGATTTTGACAGATGAGCTTCCGTATTATTGCCTGCTTTATAAAACATACGGCGCCATTGCTTCACCAGCGTTGAAGGGAGATATCCTCCCGTCATTTTTGAATCTTTTTTCAGGCGCCGAAAAGTGGCATTTGGTTATGGAGATTGAAGAGCCGGAGGAGGATAAGGACGGATCGTAGCGTAATTTCCAACATCCTTCCATATAATTAATTAAAAAGCGTTTGACATTATATGCAGATTGCAGTAAAATCAGTATTGTTCAGTCCTCATATATAGAAATATTGCTGAAACTAAATAACACTAAACACTAATATGCGGTCGTGGCGGAATAGGCAGACGCGCACGGTTGAGGGCCGTGTCCGTGAGGGTATGGGTTCAAGTCCCTTCGACCGCACCACAAAGTGTCCGAAAAGGGCAAAATGAGAACGTTGAAACGTTGAGATTTCAGCGTTCTTTCATTTTGCCAGCCCTTTGAAAACAAAAAAACAAGACCTTTTAGGCCTTGATTCCCTCCAGGATTGTGTCGTACCGATCATATTGGTTGCCCTTCTTAAATTGTAAGCAAGAAAACTAAGCCCCAGCTCCGCTGTACAGGGTTCAGTCTTTTAATTTGCACTTAATCGATGAAGAAATGATGAGAAGTTCACAAAGAACATATTGACAAGTATCAATGTGTATGTATATAATAATACATCGACAGTTATCGATGTTAGGTTAAGGAGATGAGGTTTTGAATAAAGATTATAAAAACTATGCCATGTTAATGAAGGCTTTAGGAGACGAAAACAGGGCGAAAATATTTGACATGTTGTCCCAGGGGGAAAGATGTGCATGCAAGATTTTAGATGAATTTTCCGTAACACAGTCAACCCTTTCCTATCACATGAAAATTCTATGCGACAGCGGTTTGGTCAATGGCAGAAAGGATGGAATCTGGACGTACTATACAATCAACCCAGATAAGCTTGAACTCATAAAAGATTTTTTTGATCGCATAAATCCTTCTGAAATTAATATTGATATGGATTGCTGTAAAGGAGGATCATGATAATTGTTTCAATGGCTTAATAATCAGTTGCTCAAAATGGAATGGCTTTATAATTTGGTAGAAAAATTAGTGGAGCAGGTATTTGGTTTTAATCTTCAGGATAAATTAGGAGGGAGTATACATTTTTTTATCTATGATGTGATAAAAATATTTATATTACTCTCCGTGCTCATCTTTATTATCTCCTATATACAAAGTTTTTTCCCGCCGGAAAGGACCAGGGTAATATTAGGGAGGCTCAAAGGTATATCAGGTAATATTTCAGGAGCCTTGCTTGGAACAGTGACACCTTTTTGCTCATGTTCTTCCATACCAATATTTATTGGTTTCACAAGTGCAGGATTACCGCTTGGGGTTACTTTCTCATTTTTGATTTCATCACCACTCGTTGATTTAGCTTCGGTAGTTTTGCTCGCAAGTATTTTTAACTGGAAAATTGCAATTGCCTATGTGATTGTCGGGCTTATTTTGGCTGTTATCGGCGGCACGATCATTAGTAAAGCCAAACTTGAAGAATATGTTGAACCCTTTGTACTCAGAACCGGTAAGATTGAAACGGAAACGGAACAATTAACAACTGCTGACAGGATGAAATTTGCAAAAAACCAAGTTTCAGATATCATAAAGCGAGTGTGGCTATATATTCTGATTGGTGTTGGTATTGGAGCTGCAATCCACAATTGGATACCGGAAAATATTATTTCAGCAGTGTTAGGTCAAGATAAATGGTATTCCGTACTTATCGCGGTCATAGTAGGTATTCCGATGTACGCAGATATATTCGGGACACTTCCTATCGCGGAGGCTCTGGTATTAAAAGGGGTTGGTCTGGGTACTGCACTATCTTTCATGATGGGAGTTACTGCTTTATCATTACCGTCTCTGATTATGCTAAGCAAAGTAGTTAAAACCAAGTTACTCGGAACCTTTTTGGGAGTCGTCACAATAGGGATTATAATAATCGGATACACATTTAACGTTTTTGGGCGCCTGCTATTGTAACCTATAGGATTCAAATATAACCAATATTTTATTTAGAGGAACAAAGGATATGCTTATTAAAATTTTAGGATCCGGATGCAAAAATTGCACTAAGCTGGCTGAGAACACAAAGAAAGCCCTGATGGAAACAGGGATTGATGCGGAGGTTATTAAAGTAGAGGATTTTGCTGAGATAGCAAAACACGGGATCATGTCAACCCCCGGGTTAATCATTGACGAGAAAGTTGTATCTTCCGGGAAAGTACTGAAAGCCAACGAAATTATTGAAATCTTTAAAAGGACAGTTGCAGAGTAAAGGGGGAGAGAATTTCATGAGCGATTCCAAGTTAGGGGTAGCCTTTATATGTGTTCATAATTCATGCCGCTCTCAAATTGCGGAAGCGCTGGGCAAACACTATGCAAGTGATGTATTTGAAAGTTATTCTGCCGGAACGGAAGCAAATCCTCAAATAAATCACGATGCAGTCAGGCTGATGAAGAAACTGTATAATATCGATATGGAACAGACACAATATTCCAAGCTTTTGGACGATATTCCGCCGGCGGACGTTGTAATTACCATGGGGTGCAATGTGGAATGCCCTTATCCTCCGGCGAAACATAGAGAAGATTGGGGCTTAGATGATCCAACGGGTAAGAGTGATGAGGAATTTAAAAAGGTATTTGCTTCTATAGGTATAAAAGTTCAAGAGCTTAAGGAAAAACTAAAAGCGTGGAAGTGAGAAACAAATGTGTATTATTACTCGAAGGGGAGGTATCGCATGAAATCTTATAGAAAGGTATTAACCTTTAATACAAAAACGAGAAGAGCATTTATAAATATTACTCCAGAAATACAAGCATGTTTAAGGGAAAGCGGTATTAAAGAAGGTTTGCTCCTTTGCAATCCTATGCATATAACAGCCAGTGTTTTTATAAATGATGATGAATCCGGATTGCATCGGGATTTTGAAGCCTTTTTAGAAAAACTTGCTCCTGAAAAGCCATATGACCAGTATAATCATAATGGATATGAGGATAATGCCGATGCCCATTTAAAAAGAACAATTATGGGAAGAGAAGTTGTTGTAGCTATAACTGAAGGAAGGTTAGACTTTGGCACATGGGAGCAGATATTCTATGGTGAATTTGATGGGAAAAGGGCGAAGAGAGTATTGGTAAAAATCATAGGCGAATAAAAGAATTAAAAATAGTTTTCATATATAGAAATATGGTAGTGCATCAAGCTCATGAAAGGAGCAAAGAATATGATCCATGAACGTTTAGGCTCTGAACAATTTTGTCCCATGCTGCCGCCGTCGAGCACCGGAGCAACCCTTACCACATATGCCAGGCCAAAAGAAAACTTTCTGGCGGAGTCCGGTGGGCGCACGGGTGTGCTGATTCTGCCGGGAGGCGGATACGATTTGATCTCACGATCAGAGGGGGAGCCGGTAGCCCTTGCCTTTTTGGGTGCAGGTATGCAGGTCTTTTTGCTGAATTATAGTGTTTCTCCAGACCGTTGGCCTCAGGCATTGCTGGAGACGGCAGCTGCCATCTCCTATTTGCGGGGAAATGCCGTGAAGTACGGTATAAACCCCGGTAAAATTGCAATATGCGGTTTTTCCGCAGGAGGGCATTTGGCGGGATGTATGGCAAATTTATGGCAGGATCCCATGTTTGATAAGTTCCTTGATCTAAGTGCTGAGCAGGTGCGCCCCAACGCAGCCATTTTATGCTACCCCGTAATCACTATGGGGAAGTTTGGCGGCGAGCGAACCCGCAGAAATCTTTTTGATGATGGACCGATTGTTGCACAGGCCTCCCTGGAGAGCAGCGTAACTGCTCACAACCCCCCTACATTTTTATGGAGTACAGTAACCGATCCCTCTGTACCTGTCGAAAATACTCTGATGTATGCCACTTCTCTGCGGGAGCAAGGAGTACCCTTTGAACTGCACTTGTTCCCAAAAGGACCACATGCCATGGCACTTGCAACAGAGCAGAGTGCTTGGCAAGCTGAAAAAATCAACGCACTGGCCGCAAACTGGCACAATCTTTGTATCGGTTGGCTGAAAGGGCTTGGATTGTAAATACAATTGATAGGAAAGGATCATTATATTATGGCAAAGGTTTTGGTAGCTATGAGCGGCGGTGTTGACAGCTCAGTAGCTGCGGTTATATTGAAGGAGCGGGGCTATGAAGTTTCCGGAGCGACCTTTAAATTATTTGAAAATGAAGATATAGGCATTGAAAGAACGAAGACATGCTGTTCTTTAGAAGATGTGCTGGATGCAAAAAGTGTAGCGGATAAATTGGAATTTCGTCATGACGTGTTTAATTTCGGCCTGCAGTTCGAAAGGGATGTAATAGTGCCTTTTGCAAAAGCTTATCAAAGCGGAGAAACTCCAAATCCATGTATAAATTGTAATCGTTATATAAAATTTGAGAAATTTTTGGAAAGGGCAATGTTGTTAGGATATGATTATATTGCTACCGGTCATTATGCCAGGATAGAGAGAGATCCTGATACAGGCAGGTACCTTCTGAAAAAGGGGGCAGACGAGTCAAAGGATCAAAGCTATGCCCTATATACCATGACCCAGGCTGAAATGTCAAAACTCCTGTTTCCGCTGGGAGATCTGAATAAAACTGAAATCAGGTCAATTGCTGAAAAAAGAGGGTTTGTGAATGCTAAAAAGCCGGACAGCCAGGATATCTGTTTTGTCAAAGATGGAGATTATGCAGGATTCCTGAAAAAGACCCTCGGTGTAAAAGCTGAGGAAGGGGATTTTTTAGACATGAACGGAAATATCCTTGGAAGACACAAGGGAATCATAAATTATACAATCGGACAGCGTAAGGGATTAGGAAAAACATTCGGAAAACCCATGTATGTAGTTCACATAGACAGTGATAACAATCAAGTCACACTTGGATCAAATGAAGACTTATTCGTTGACAGTCTTACCGCTGGAGGGATCAACCTGATTTCGATTGCCGAACTTGACGGTCCTATGGATGTAACAGTAAAAACAAGGTATACACAGTCAGAGGTACCGGCCACGATATTTCCCGAAAAAAACAACAGAATCTTTGTGCGATTTAAGGAAAAACAGCGTGCAGTCACTCCAGGGCAAGCTGCGGTATTCTATCAAGGTGATATCGTAGTTGGAGGAGGAACTATCTGCTAATTTTTGCCATCCTCTTGAACAGCTTATTTCTCAATTTCATCAGTTATAATATCTGCAGACGCGGGAGCAGATGCTTCTGTTTTTACTTCTGCGGCATTTTCCATTTTCATTTCATCAAGAGGAGCCTCATTAGCTCTATTCATTCTCTTCGGCAATTTTTTTGGGGCCGGCTGACTTTCTTTCGCTGATTCTTCATCTTTTACAACTTTCTCGGCTGGAGAAGGCGCAGAATCCTTGCCGTTTACACTTGAAATAGCCCACCTCATGACATCAAACTTTACCTTATCCGACCCAACTTGAATCGTCAATACCTCGTCTTTGGATTTTATAACCTTGCCGCGAATCCCGCCAATCGTGATGACTTCGTCACCAACCCTCACGGCATTTCTCATCGCGGACACAGCTTTTTCCCTTTTTTTCTGTGGCCGGATAAGCAGGAAATACATTATAAATATTAATAGAATTAACGGCAATAACGCAGTCATTTGGTCCATTTTTTTTCCTCCTTTTAAGTTATGTAAAAAATTATATCGGAAATATACTAAAATGTAAATGCTTTTTCTTGATTTCATTTTTTAATTGTGGTATTATAATTTTTGCTATGCCGGCGTGATGGAATTGGCAGACGTGCGGGACTCAAAATCCCGTGGTGGCAACACCGTATCGGTTCGACCCCGATCGCCGGCACCAAAACAGTAAGTTTCAGAATAATTCTGGAACTTATTTTATTTTTTAATATCGTTTTATTTTGTATAAATCCCCAGGTAAAAAATATAATGTAAAAGTATATTAATGATTTTGACTTGCTATTGATCATTTTATTACCTGTCTGGTTAAGGAGGATATAAAGACATGATGGAAAATATACTTAAAAACTTTAAAGGATTATTATATGCTTTTATCTTATTTGTTTTGCTTACATTATTGATGAGTGTGATAATGAAGCTAACTGTTGCTCCGGAACGCTGGTCGCTCTATTATATGGTTGCGATACTTGCAATTTGCTGTTTTTTCCTGGGGGTCTATATCGGAAATCATATCAAGAAAAGAGGTTTCGTTTACGGTGCATTTTATTCAATTATATTTACCCTTATACTATCAATAATCTATACACTTGCGTTCTCCTCGGGTATTGATTTTGGAGCTGGTTTGTTAAAGTTTTTAATTCCGGTTTTGTTTGGAAGTATTGGCGGAATGATTGGCGTGAACCTGCAAAGTTGATAAGTTATCTCAATAATTCAGCAATTTCGGCTCTTTTTATGTTTTTGCTTGTGAGAATTACAAATAAGTAGTAAAATATTCTGTAACACAATTGAGGAGAAAGTTTTATACAAAATACAAGCGATAAAGAGAAGGGGAATTATAATGAAGAAGGCATTGGCAATCAGTTTGTCAATTCTTATACTCTTTGGCTGGTATGTAACTCTTATGGGCATAGGCTCCTTCGCTCCGATCAAAGATCAGATAAAGCTGGGACTTGATCTATCCGGTGGAGTTTATGTTGTTATGGAGGCACAAACTGATGCTGCCGGAGAAGAATTGAAAAAATTAATGACGCAGACGCAAGCTGTCATTGAGGAAAGAGTTAACCAGATGGGCTTATCTGAGCCGGTGGTTACCATAGAAGGGTCCAATCGTATCAGGGTTGAGCTTCCCGGAGCAGAGGATGCTGATGATGCAATAAATACGATAGGGAAAACAGCGCAGCTGCAATTTGTGATGGCGGACAATGCCATCGTATTGGACGGCAGTCAGGTTGAAGATGCCGGAATTATGAACGATCAGGAAAACGGCGGATATGCAGTTACGTTGAAATTTAACAAAACCGGTTCAAAAGCGTTCAAGGATGCTACTACAAAAATTATGAACAAAGAAATAATCTCACAAAATCAGGGGATGCGTGATGATGTCATAATGATCATATTAGATGGACAAGTTATTTCAGCTCCTGTCGTGCAGAATGTTATACCAAACGGCGAGGCTACCATTACGGGAGGACCGGGCGGGTTTTCTGATAAGGAAGCAACCGAGCTTTCTGTTTTAATCCGCGGAGGCGCACTTCCTGTGGAACTGAAAGAAGTACAAACCTCTGTAGTTGGACCGACTATTGGATTGGAGGCTTTGGAGAAGAGCATCATAGCAGGAGTGATCGGCTTGATACTTATTTTTGCTGTCATGCTGCTCATGTACCGTGTTATGGGAATGGCTGCAAACATAGCGTTGCTTTTATATGTATTGATTGTATTCTGGGTTCTGGTTCTGATGGATGGAGTCCTTACATTACCTGGAATTGCAGGTATTATTCTATCCGTCGGTATGGCGGTTGATGCAAATGTTATAATATTCTCCAGAATAAGGGAAGAAATCATCAACGGAAAATCGATACGCGTTGCTGTGAATTCAGGGTTTAAAAGAGCAATGTCAACAATTATAGACTCCCAGCTTACAACAATGATTGCCGGTATTGTGCTTTATCAGTTGGGATCGGGAACAGTAAAAGGCTTTGCGCTTACATTGATGATAGGTATTGTCGCAAGCGTTTTTACAGCAGTTATAGTGACACAGCTTTATTTGGATTTGATAGCTGAAAACAAGAAGCTTGCAACGGTGAAAAATTTTGCGGCATTAGTAAAGGAGGCGAAGTAAATGTTTACAATTAAGAGAATCTCCTTTTTGAAATACCGGAAAATCTACTATATCGTATTTTCCAGTCTGATTATTTTGGGTTTGGCAGCAGGATTTATAAGAGGGTTCAATTACGGGATCGACTTTACCGGCGGAACTATGCTTCAGCTGGAAATGGGCAGGGAAGTTTCCGTAAGCGAAATAGATCGGGTATTAAAAACAAATGATATAGAAGCAGATATAGTGCATGCCGGTGAAATGAACAGTCAAGTGATTATAAGAACTGTACAGGCTTTAGATACGGCAGCCAGAGAAGAATTATTGAGTGATTTACTTACTGAATTCAATCTGCCTGACGATGCCGTAATGACCATAGAGCAGTTCGGACCTTCAGTTGGAGACATGTTAAAGAAAAATGCAGTGAAAGCGGTGATAATTGCCAGCTTGGGAATACTTATATATATCATCGTGAGGTTTGAATGGAAATTTGGATTGGCTGCCATCATATCTGTAATTCACGACGTACTGATCTTGATTGCTTTTTATGGCTTTTTCGGCATATCTATCAACAATCCGTTTATCGCGGCAGTATTAACCTTAGTAGGTTATTCCGTCAATGATACTGTTGTAGTATTTGACAGAATCAGGGAAAATTTGAATATTATGAAAAAGAACAAGCTTGAGGAGCTTGTTGATACCAGTATCAATCAAACTTTAGTCAGGTCATTGATGACCTCAGTTACGATTATTGTGGCGATTATACCTTTATTTATCCTGGGAGGGGATATTATCCGGCAGTTTACCTTGCCGCTCGTTGTTGGTATCGCAGCCGGTGCGTTATCGTCTATATGTATTGCAAGCCCTATTTACTATGAGTTATGCCAGCTTACAGGCGGACCAAAATATAAGGCAAAGAAAAGCAGAAAAAATAAGGAATAACCAAATTTAAATATAATAACAAAAGGAATGCATGCTATGGATTTATTGGAAAAATTCATAAGTGAACTTTTGCAAATCAACCCGAATATCAACGTGGAACTTATTGAGAAAGCGTATAAAAAAGCAAAGGAATACCATGAAGGGCAATTACGCGAATCGGGTGAGCCATATTTAGTTCACCCTGTTGAGGTCGCTAAAATACTTGCAGAGTTAGGCATGGATGAAAGTACTCTTGTTGCGGGGCTGCTTCACGATACTGTTGAAGACACATACTACTCACAGGAAGATCTCTTCAACGATTTCGGAGAAGAGGTCGCACTTCTGGTAGATGGAGTTACCAAACTCAAAAGCCTGGTATACGAAAGTAAAGAAGAGCGGCAGGCTGAAAATTTAAGAAAAATGTTTTTGGCAATGTCCAAAGACATTCGCGTGCTTATTATCAAGCTTGCGGACCGGCTTCATAACCTCAGAACAATTAATTACATGAGTGAAGAGCAAATAAAGGATAAATGCCGTGAAACCCTTGAAATATACGCTCCGTTAGCAAGCAGACTGGGAATATTCACATTGAAATTTGAGCTGGAGGATATTGCACTAAAGCATTTGGATCCTAGAGCGTATTATGATTTAGTCAAACAGGTAAAATCAAAAAAGCAGCAACGTGAGGATTACATCAACAAGGTTATTGCTGAAATAAAGGAAAGCATTGATGAATTAAAAATAGAAAGTGAGATTACAGGTCGTTCAAAGCATTTTTACAGCATCTACCGAAAGATGAAATACCAAAACAGACAATTGGATGAAATTTTCGATCTTACTGCGATCAGGATAATAGTTGAAAACATCAAGGATTGCTATGCGGTTCTGGGAATCGTTCATACCATGTGGAAACCAATACCGGGCAGGTTCAAGGATTATATAGCAATGCCGAAACCAAACAGATACCAGTCTCTGCATACAACTGTAATCGGTGACAACGGGGATCCCTTTGAAATACAAATCCGAACCCATGAAATGCACAAGATCGCGGAATATGGAATTGCTGCTCATTGGAAGTACAAAGAGGGTGTGTCTGAGGATAAGGATGAAGGGAAGCTCGCATGGCTTCGTCAAACCCTGGAATGGCAAAAAGATCTGAATGATCCGAAGGAATTCATGGAGACTTTAAAGGTCGACCTGTTTTCAAACCAGGTGTTTGTTTTTACACCAAAAGGTGATGTAATAGAATTGCCGGCCGGATCGACCCCGCTTGACTTTGCCTTTAAAATACACTCTGCTATCGGCGCAAATTGTGTAGGGGCAAAGGTCAACGGAAAAATGGTACCTATTGATCATACACTTAAAAACGGTAATATTGTGGAGATCGTTACCTCTTCACACAGTAAGGGACCAAGTATCGACTGGCTTAAAATAGCACAAACCAGTAATGCGAGAAACAAAATCAAACAATGGCTGAAAAAGGAAAATAGATCCGATACCACGGAAAAAGGCAAAGAAATGCTGGAAAAATACGTCCGAAGAAAGGGCTATGATAGCCAGCAATTACTAAAAAATCAGTATTTAAATAGATGTGCGAAGAACTTTAACCTGTCATCAACGGACGATCTATACACAGCCATAGGCTCAGGCGGACTGTTTCTAAGCAAGGTAATATCCATGCTGCTTCGATATTACCATGATGACAAACAAGCAGAGCTTATCCGAAAAGAAAAAAGTGAAAAGGCTGAGGACGCGAAGAAAAAGACCAAGCATAATGAACATACAGGAGTTACAGTTAAGGGAATTGACAATTTGCTTATTCGATTTTCTAAATGCTGCAATCCGGTTCCGGGTGATAGAATAATCGGTTTTATCACAAAGGGAAGAGGAATATCCGTACACAGAAAAGACTGTGTAAATATCCTTTCAATGCCCGAGGAGGAAAAACAACGATTCATAGAAGTTGAATGGGATAAACAAAAAGAGAATATGTCCTACGATTCGGATATACATATAATTGCCGAAGACAGGAAAGGCTTATTTTCAGATCTTTCCAGAGTCTGTGAAGACATGGACGTCCATATAGCAGGAGTAAATGCAAAGAGTGCAAAAGATGGAATAATCAATATAACAATGACATTGTCCATATCAAATACCAGTCAGATTGAAAAAATACTCAGGGCATTGCGTAGTGTACAGGGTGTAGCAGATGTTTATCGCTCAATAACGTAATGTAAGACTGCTATAATAATAAGGGGATAAAAATGCGGGCTGTTGTTCAGAGGGTAGTAAAAGCGGATGTGACCGTGGAAGAAAAGATTACCGGCTCCATTGAAAAAGGACTCATGGTGCTTTTGGGTGTGGAGGATGAAGATAATACCAGTGATGCGGCTTATATGGCCGAGAAGATTTCCGGTCTGCGTATTTTTGAAGATGACGAAGGTAAGATGAATTTATCTGTTAAAGACGTAGGCGGTGATATTCTGGCAGTTTCCCAATTTACACTTTTTGGAGACTGCAGAAAAGGCAAAAGACCCAGCTTTATTAAAGCTGCCAAACCCAAACATGCAAATTTACTATATAATTGCTTTGTAAATTTTTGCAAGGAAAATGGAGTACGTGTAGAGGAAGGAATATTTCAGGCGGAGATGCTTGTAAAAATATATAACGACGGACCTGTCACAATATTGATAGATAGCAAAAAAACGTTTTGATTATGAAAGGAAAAAAAATGAAAATAACAAAATTTTTAAGCGGGCCCTTATCAGTCAATTGCTATGTGGTGTCTGATGAGGCAACTAAAAAATCATTTATAGTAGATCCAGGCGGACATAATAAAGATATGGTAAACTATATTAAGGAAAATGATCTCGATATTGAATATATCATCTTGACACACGGACACAGTGATCATATTGGAGGCGTGGCTTCATGCAGAAAAGAATATCCAAAGGCAAAGCTCGCTGCATGTATACATGAAAAGCCCATGCTGGAGGATTCACGTCTAAACATGTCATTATTAACAGGGGGCGAATCAATTTCACTTGATGTAGACCTATATGTTTCTGACGGTGACACGATGAAGGTCGGCGACATGGAGCTAATATTCCTTCATACACCGGGACACACTCCCGGAGGAATGTGTATTGTGGTAGAGAATGTCGTGTTCAGCGGGGACACTTTGTTCCAGCAATCCATAGGAAGAACAGATTTACATGGTTCATCTTTTGCCGCGATTAAGGAATCAATAATAAATAAGCTTTACACCTTACCGGATGATACTATCGTTTTGCCCGGACATATGGGTCCGACCTCGATAGGTTATGAGAAGAGGAATAATCCTTTTGTATAAAATACATTTGCCCGAAGGAAAAAGCAAATATGAAGTTGAAGAGCTAATTAAGGTATTCCTTAAACCCGGAGAATTTGAAATCGATAATATCAGGTCAGATGGCGAAAAAGCTAACAGCTCCGAAATAGACATATGCTTTCCCGAATTTTCGTTACCATATGAGAGTATTGAAAAAAAAGAAAAGGATATTAAGAACGAGATAAAACGTTTCTTATACAAAGAGCTTCAAAAATATACCGCCAAATCCCCTGAGTGGGGGATACTTACAGGTGTACGGCCTGTAAAGCTGGCATATGAGCTCCTGGAGAGAGAAAAAAGCAGGGATAAGGTTAAAGAGATATTGAACAGGGATTACTATTTAACAGCTGAAAAAGCTGACCTGCTGCTGGAAATCCTGAAATGCCAGAGGAAAGTCCTCGGCTCAAGTGAGAAAGGCGCGATGGGTATTTATATAGGAATACCCTTCTGTCCTACAAGATGTGTATACTGCTCTTTCCCGTCAAACCAAGGAAAAGAAGGAGATATAGAACGGTATTTACAGGCTTTGCATAAAGAAATCAACTTTGTTGCAGAAAGTATGAATGAAAAAGGCTGGTATCCTGAAACTATATATATAGGCGGAGGGACGCCCACAACATTGACGGCAGAACAGCTTGATGCATTGTTAAGTCATACGTCGGAAGCCTTTAATTTAAATCATATAAAGGAATTTACCGTGGAGGCGGGCCGCCCTGACACGATTACGCTTAAAAAGCTTAAGGTGTTAACAAAGCACCATGTAGATCGCATCAGCATTAACCCTCAGTCCATGGTTGATCACACACTAAAGCAAATTGGACGTGCTCACCGTCCTGATGATATAATTGAAGCATTCAACCTGGCAAAGGAAGCAGGAATACCTGCTGTCAATATGGATTTAATTGCCGGTTTGCCAGGTGAAGATGTAGATGATTTCATCTTTTCCATTGAATCTCTCCTCAAATTGGTACCGGAAAACATAACGGTGCACACTCTCGCATTAAAGCGAGCATCCAGATTAAAAGAAATAGATAACGAATATACCTATAAACAGGGAGAAATGTTAAGGATCATGCTGAATAAGGCAAGAAAAATGCTTTATCAGGCAGGTTATCATCCATATTATCTGTACCGGCAAAAACAGATGACAGGAAACCTTGAGAATATAGGATATGCAAAGGGCAATACAGAAGGTATCTATAATATCCGTATTATGGAGGAGGCCCAAACCATTATTGCACTTGGTGCAGGTGGGATTTCAAAGGTTTACTACCCTTCAGAAAACAGACTGGAACGGGTCGCCAATGTTTCTAATTTTGAAATTTATATTGAACGCCATGAAGAAATGCTGCAAAGAAAATCAGATAATATATTTAAACAGGAGGCTATAGAATGTTAACAAACGCACCAAAAGGAACAAAAGACATTCTTCCCAACCAGGTCTATAAATGGCATTATATTGAGAATGCCTTCAGGGAAGCTTGTGCCGCATACGTTTTTAAGGAAATAAGAACTCCGGTTTTTGAACATACAGAGTTATTTTCCCGTGGAGTAGGAGACACCACTGACATTGTTGAAAAACAGATGTACACCTTTGAGGATTACGGGAAAAGAAGCATCACACTGAAGCCGGAGGGAACGGCTCCTGTCGTACGCGCCTTTGTAGAGCATAAGCTCTATGCGGATATACAGCCGTCGAAAATGTATTATATTATTCCTTGTTTTCGCTATGAAAAGCCTCAGTCCGGAAGGCTCAGGGAATTTCATCAGTTTGGAATTGAGATTTTCGGAACGGATAACATGATCGCGGATGCAGAAGTTATAGGCTTTGCAGCAGATTTTCTTAATAATCTGGGAATCCGTGACCTGGAGCTTCGGATCAACAGCATTGGGTGCCCAAAATGCAGGGAAACTTACCGAACAACTTTGATAGATTTTTTGCGGGACAAGTATGATTCACTTTGTGAAACCTGTAAAGGGCGTTACGACAAAAATCCAATGCGGATTTTAGATTGTAAATCACCCATATGCCAAGAGCTTGTAAATGGCGCGCCTTATATGCTTGATCACCTGTGTGATGAATGTAAAGAAGCCTTTAACGATTTGAAAAACAACCTGGATGCTATGGAAATAGAATATGTTATTGATCCGGGCATTGTAAGAGGGCTTGATTACTATACAAAGACGGCATTTGAATTTGTTTCCGACAAAATCGGAGCCCAAGGAACCGTATGCGGAGGAGGGCGCTACGATCACCTGATCGAGCAAATAGGAGGTCCTCCGATTCCCGGAGTCGGCTTTGGACTCGGCATGGAACGATTGCTCCTGTTGCTGGAATCATCAGAGAATACAATTCCTGAACCCGACAACCTTGATGTATTCATAGCCGTGATGGGAGAACGCGCTAAGCGGTTTGGTCTTAAGCTCATGCGTGATTTAAGAAATCACGGAATAAAAACGGAAATGGACAGTTTGGGCAGGAACATCAAGGGACAGTTTAAATATGCCGATCGTTTGCGTTCAAAATACTCGATCATTATTGGAGATAACGAGCTGGAACAAAACATAGTATCAATCAAAAATATGGAAACATCAGAACAAAAACAAGTGCCAATACCAAATATTATAAAAGAAATTATCGGATAGGAGACATATGGGATGAATGATGTTATAAAACGAACACATATGTGCGGGACATTAAACAAAAATAATATTAATGAAGCTGTCGTGCTCAATGGATGGATTCAAAAAAGAAGAAACCTTGGAGGCTTAATATTCTGCGATCTAAGGGACAGAACAGGACTTGTGCAAATCGTATTCAATGATACAATCCCAGAAGAGCTGTTCCAAAAGGCAGATAAGCTGAGGAGCGAATATGTGGTCGGTATAAAAGGAATAGTTAAGGAGCGGCAGTCTAAGAATACTGAGATGGCTACTGGTGAGGTCGAGGTGTTTGTGAATGAGCTGGTTATTTATTCCGAAGCGGAGACACCGCCCATCTATATCAAGGACGACGATGATGTTTCTGAAAACCTCAGGTTGAAGTATCGATATTTGGACTTAAGAAAGGTTAAGATGCAGAGAAATCTTGCCTTCCGCCATCAAATCGTTAAGTCTGCGAGAGAATTCTTTGACAGTGAGGGATTTACTGAAATAGAAACTCCTATACTCTGCAAGCCTACACCGGAAGGCGCACGAGATTATTTGGTGCCAAGCAGAGTAAACAAAGGTCAGTTCTATGCGCTTCCGCAATCTCCGCAGCTATTTAAACAGCTATTAATGGTAAGCGGTACAGATCGTTATTATCAGATTGCAAAATGTTTCCGTGATGAAGACCTGCGAGCTGACAGACAGCCGGAATTCACTCAAATAGATTTAGAGATGTCATTTGTAAATGTGAACGATGTTATCGAGGTTCAGGAAAAATTCATGAAAAAACTCTTTGCAGATGTAATGAATACGGAGATAAGGCTGCCGCTTCCAAGATACTCTTATAAAGAAGCCATGACGCGATTTGGAAGTGATAAACCGGATACTCGTTTCGGATTTGAGTTGATTTCTCTAAATGATACTGTAAGAGACAGTGAATTTAAGATATTTAAAGATGCTTTAGATTCCGGAGGCGATGTGAGAGGTATCAAAATAGACGGCGGAGCAGAAAAATTCAGCAGAAAAGATATCGATAAGCTCCAGGAATCCATCAAACACTATGGTGCAAAAGGTCTTATCTGGATAAAAACAGGAGATTCGGAAACAACATCATCTATAAACAAATTCTTTACTCCTGATAAGATGAAAGAGATTACTGACGTTTTCGGCGGCAAACCTGGAGATTTGATTTTGATTGTGGCGGACAAAGCAAAAATTGTATTTGACAGCCTTGGTTTCCTGCGCCGTGATATTGCCGGAAAGCTGGGATTGCTGGATGACAAAACGTATGATCTTTTGTGGGTAGTTGACTTTCCACTTTTTGAATATGATGAAGAAATTGGTGAATTTTCTCCGGTGCATCATCCTTTCACCTCTCCAAGGCTTGAGGATGTAGACCTGCTGGAATCAGAACCCGGCAAAGTCAGGGCGAATGCCTACGATATCGTACTAAACGGTGTTGAGTTAGGCGGAGGAAGCATCAGAATCCATGACAGCAAGCTTCAGAAGAAGATGTTTGAGGTACTGGGGTTATCCGATGAAACAGTTCAGAGCAAATTTGGATTTCTGTTGGAAGCATTCCGTTATGGAACACCTCCGCACGGCGGCATCGCATACGGCTTGGATCGCCTTGTTATGCTGCTTTCAGGAGAACATAGCATAAGAGAGGTTATGGCATTTCCAAAAAATCAGGCAGCTGTGGATATGGTCAGTAATGCGCCTTCAGCTGCAACAGAAGAGCAGCTTGAGGAATTAGGTATTAAAATTTCAATAGAAGAATGAAGAATAATCATCGTTGACAAATGATGACAGTGATAAGGCGGGAAAATCTAATGAAAAAAATTGGAATTATCGGGGGGACTTTTGACCCGGTTCATTATGGCCATTTGATATTGGCAGAGCAAGCCAGGGTGGAAGTTGCTTTGGATGAAGTTATTTTCATGCCCGCAATGGTGCAGCCATTTAAGCTGAATGAAAAGATAGCATCAGGCGATCACCGTTATGCAATGCTGCTGAAAGCAGTATCAGGCAATCCTTATTTTTCGGTATCCAGACAAGAAATTGATTCTCCGAAAATCTCCTATACTATCAATACTCTTCGAGATTTCAAAGCTGAGCTTGGAGACAAAGCAGAGTTCTTTTTTATCATAGGAACCGATGCCTTTTTAGGGTTAGAAAAATGGTATGCTTCAAAAGAGCTGTTGGAAGACTTCTCTTTTATTGTCGGGACAAGGCCCGGTTATAAAGAGCGGCAGCTAAAACTTCTAATCAGTCGGCTCAAAAAGGAATACGGAGCCAAAATTACGGAGATAAACAACTCCGAAGTGGAGATCTCTTCTTCAGGGATCAGGGACTTGATCCATGCCGGGAAAAGCATAAAGTATCTCTTGCCGGAAAGTGTGGAAGAATACATTTATAAATATAAGCTGTATACAGAGTCTGCTGAATAGCCGGACATGATAAAATGTGTTTGAACTTGAAAAAATAGGATATGAATGGTATTATGATTTTGTTATGCAATGTACGGATAAAATAAAAGAAGAATTAATAAAGCATATTGAAAATAATATAACAGAGAAGCGAAAAATGCATATCTATGCAGTTGCTGAGGAAGCGAAGAAGCTTGCGCAACGGTACGGAGTGGATGTAGAGAAAGCTGAATTTGCTGCTCTATTTCATGATCTTTTCCGAAATGTGCCGGAAAAGAATCTCAACGATTATATTAAGCAGCTTGGATTGGATGAATGTTACCTTCTTAATTCAAATCTTGCGCACAGCAAGATAGCAGCAGTTATAATGGAAAGAGATTATTGTATTCATGATCGGGATTTGATCAATGCTGTGAGTTATCATACAACCGGCAGAGCAAATATGTCTGATTTGGAAAAGATAATTTATCTTGCTGATGCTATTGAACCAAACAGGAGCTATCCATGCGTAGAAAAAATACGGGAAGCCGCATATCAGGACTTGGATCAGGCCTGTTTATTGTCATTGGAGCATTCCATAGATTTCATAAAGAGTAAGGATTTGTATTTGGATAAGGATACTATAATGGCTAAAGACTGCCTGGAAAAAAAAATAAAAAAACAGAAAGGAGAAAAGGAATGAACAACAAAGAGATCGCAATGAAAGCGGCAGCTATATTATTGAAGAAAAAAGCGTTAGATGTTGTTATTATTGATATTTCCACGAAATCCTCCTTTGCAGATTATTTTGTTATCGCTTCCGGCAACTCTGAACGTCAGACGGGAACTCTGTCGGATGAAATAATAGAACAGCTTGCAAAAGAGGACATCCTGGCGAAAAGCATTGAAGGAAAGAACTCTTCGGGCTGGATTCTGATGGATTACGGTGATGTCATTATAAATATATTTTCGATCGAACAGCGAGAAAGATATAATATTGAAAGGTTATGGGGCGATGGCGTGATAATTCCAATTGAAGAATCCGAACAACCCTTGAAGCAATAAAATACGCCTAGAATATGGAGGATATTCACATGAATGAACGCTATGATTTTACAGATATAGAAGTCAAATGGCAAAAATACTGGGAAGATAACAAGCTTTTTAAATCGACGGAGGAGGAAGGGAAGAAGAAATATTATCTTCTGGAAATGTTTCCATATCCGTCAGGAAAGCTTCACATGGGACATGTGCGTAATTATTCCATTGGTGATGTTGCTTCCAGATACCTTAAAATGAATGGATACAACGTACTGCACCCAATGGGTTGGGATTCGTTTGGCCTGCCTGCAGAAAACGCGGCAATCAATAACAACATACATCCTAATATCTGGACTTGGAATAATATTAAGGAAATGAGAATCCAGCTAAAAGGATTGGGATTTTCTTATGATTGGGACAGAGAGGTTGCCACGTGTCATCCGGATTACTATAAATGGATGCAATGGATTTTCATCCAGTTTTTTGAAAAAGGTCTTGCATATAAGAAAAAGTACCCTGTAAATTGGTGTCCTTCCTGCCAGACTGTACTTGCAAACGAACAGGTGGTCGATGGGGCCTGCGAACGATGTACCTCAACGGTAATAAAGAAGGATTTGGAGCAGTGGTATTTAAAAATCACTGATTATGCGGATCGGCTTCTTAACGATCTTGACAAGCTGACAGGGTGGCCTAATAAAGTTAAGGTCATGCAGAAAAATTGGATAGGGAAAAGTATCGGCGCCGAAGTCGATTTTATTATAGAAGGATTCGATAAGAAATTAAGTATCTTTACAACAAGACCGGACACTTTATTTGGTGTTACCTATATGGTTCTGGCTCCGGAGCATCCTTATGTAAAGGAATTGGTCGCAGGCAGTGAGCTTGAGGCATCTGTGAATGAATTTCTTGATGAGCTTCAGCATCTGAGTGATATTGATCGAACAGAGGCAACTGCAGAGAAGGACGGAGTCTTTATCGGACGATATGCCATCAATCCTCTAAATGGTAAAAGTGTACCGATTTACATTGCAAACTATGTTCTTATGGATTATGGTACCGGAGCTATCATGGCTGTCCCTGCTCATGACCAAAGAGACTTTGACTTTGCTGTTAAATATAAACTGGATATTATTCCGGTAGTAGACCCCAAAAATCCTGATATAGATATAAACAATCTGAACGAAGCCTTTGAGGCGGAAGGGATTATGATCAATTCCGGGCAGTTTGACGGAATGGATAATGTTGTTGCTCAAGAAAAAATCATCAAGAGCCTGGAAGAAAAAGGAACCGGAGATAAATCTGTCAATTTCAGGTTAAGGGATTGGCTGATATCAAGACAGAGATACTGGGGAACTCCGATCCCTATGATCTATTGTGAGAAATGCGGATGGGTTCCTGAAAAGCTTGAAAACCTTCCTGTTTTGCTTCCCACAGATGTAGTGTTTTCCGGAAAGGGCGAATCTCCGCTTGCAACTAGTAAAACATTCACGGAAACTACCTGCCCCAAATGCGAAGGAAAAGCAACCAGAGAAACTGACACTATGGATACCTTCCTGGATTCCTCCTGGTATTTTCTAAGGTATACCGATGCAAAGAACAGCAATCAAATTTGGGATAAGAAGAATGCTGAATACTGGATGCCGGTAGATCAATATATAGGCGGAGTAGAGCATGCCATATTGCATTTACTCTATGCCAGGTTCTTTACAAAGTTCCTTTATGATTTGGGATACTGTCCTTCAGATGAACCCTTTATAAACCTGCTTACTCAAGGCATGGTCCTGAAGGATGGCACTAAGATGTCAAAATCCAAAGGGAATGTCGTCAGCCCGGAAGAAATCATAAATAAGTACGGAGCAGACACGGCGCGCTTGTTTATCCTTTTCGCATCTCCCCCGGATAAAGAACTGGAATGGTCAGATGCAGGTATAGAGGGAAGCTACCGATTTTTGAACAGAGTGCATCGTATGATTTTTGAATTAGCCGAAAGGATTAAAGATGCTCCGTCAGAATATACGGCTTTAAGTACGGAGGATAAGAAGCTTGCATATGTGATGAATGCATCAATAAAAAAAGTTACGGAGGATGTTGGGAGCCGCTTTAACTTCAATACTGCTATCAGCTCGATCATGGAGCTGGTTAATGGGATTTATAGATATAAAGAAATCAAGAATCCCAATAGCGGACTTCTGAAAGCTGCGGCTGAAGATTTAATTTTACTTTTAGCTCCGTTTACGCCGCATATATGTGAAGAAATGTGGGAGCATATTGGTCATAGTGGTACTATTTACCTTGAAAAATGGCCTGTATACGATGAAGCTGCCTTGATAAAAGATTCCATTGAAATCGTGATTCAATTGAACGGAAAGGTCAAGGAAAAGATTGAGGTCGCAAATGGATTGAACAAAGAGCAGCTTGAAGAAGTCGTTATGGAAAATGAAAAGGTGAAAGTATTGTTAAAGGATAAAGAAATCATTAAAGTTATCGCTGTCCCAAATAAATTATTCAATATTGTCATTAAATAAAAATGAAATATCAAATAGTTGATTTAAATAGGACGAGCTGATATGTACGGAAAAAAACAAAATAGAAAGGATAATAAGTTTGAAAATTGTAGAAGTGAATAAAGGAGCCGGTCCGGTTAAGGTGATTCCAATTGGTGGTTTAAATGAAATCGGAAAGAATATGACCATATTGGAATACAATAATGATATTATGCTCATTGACTGCGGGATGTCGTTTCCTGATGATGAAATGTTCGGAATTGACATAGTGATTCCCGACTTTAGCTACCTTATTAAGAATCGGGAAAAAGTAAAGGGTGTGATTCTGACTCATGGTCATGAGGATCACATCGGTGCCATGCCCTATTTGTTAAAGGAGTTAAATATACCGGTTTATGGGACGAGGTTAACGCTCGGGCTGGTGGAAAACAAGCTGAAAGAACATGGAATACAAGGAAAGCTGAACAGGATAAAGGCGGGGCAAACCGTGCAGATGGGTGCGTTTAAGGTTGAAACCATAAGGACTACCCACTCAATTGCGGATTCAATTTGCCTGGCAATTGACACGTCGGCAGGGATGATATTCCATACGGGAGATTTTAAAGTAGACTATACTCCTATGGACGGAGAACCTATCGACTTCCGCCGACTGGCGGATCTGGGGAGAAAAGGCGTGATGCTTATGATGGGTGATAGTACTAATTCAGAACGAAAAGGATATACAGCTTCTGAAAAAACCGTAGGAACAACCCTGGAGAATATATTCCGAAGTTCAGAGGCCAGAATACTGATAGCAACTTTCTCATCGAATGTACATCGTGTACAGAGAATTATTGATACTGCAGTAATGTTCGGAAGAAAAGTCGCTATTTCAGGCAGAAGTATGGTAAACGTAGTAAATCTTGCTATGGAATTGGGATATCTGAAAATTCCCGATAATGTTATTGTGGACATAAACAAGACAAGGAATATTCCGGACAATGAATTGGTTATTATTACTACAGGCAGTCAGGGTGAACCAATGTCTGCATTGTCAAGAATGGCTTCTTCAGATCATAAAGCTGTGCAGATCAAAAAAGGTGACATGGTAATCCTCTCTTCGAGTCCGGTGCCGGGGAATGAAAAAACTGTATCAAATGTAGTGAACAAGCTCTTTGAAAAAGGCGCAGAGGTGATTTATTCTGATATTGCAGATATCCACGTTTCAGGTCATGCCTGCGAGGAAGAGCTGAAATTAGTACATTCCCTGATAAAACCAAAATACTTTATGCCTGTCCATGGAGAATACAGGCATTTGAGACAGCATGCCATGATCGCAGAACAGCTTGGAATGCCTGCTAGTAATATACACATCATGAAGAATGGACAAGTTCTTTATCTAACGAATAACAAAGCAACCCTGGCTAAAGAAGAGGTATCTGCTTCGCCGGTTCTTGTGGATGGTCTTGGCGTTGGTGATGTGGGCAATATAGTATTGAGAGACAGGAAGCTCCTGTCCGAATCCGGATTGATTATTGTAGTAGCTGCCATAGATAAAAGTACCGGCATGATTTGTTCGGGACCGGATATCATTTCGAGGGGATTCGTTTATGTGAGAGAAAATGAAAATTTGATGAATTCTGCAAAGAAGGCGGTCGCTGCAAGGCTGGATAAATGCTGTATGGAAGGGCAAAAAGACTGGAATGGCCTAAAGAATGCAGTGAAAGACGAGCTTAAGAATTTTATTTTTGAACAGACTAAGCGAAGCCCTGTCATTCTGCCTATTTTCCTGGAGGTTTAAGACAAGAAGTTATAGGTTATAAGGTGATAGTATATATTTTAAGGAGGAGACCATGAACGTACACGATGAGGCGCATAATCTGGCAAGGGCTATAAAAGAATCCCCTGAATACAAAGAGTATATTGAACTGAAGGATGCTGCTTCCCTGAATGAAGAGCTCACAAACATGCTTAACGATTTTCGCTCGAAGCAAATTGAAATGCAAGCCAAACAGATGATGGGAGAAGATCTTGGCCCTGAACTAATGGAAAGCATACAGGAACTAAGCCAGATCGTCATGAAGGATCCATTGGCGATGCAATATGTACAGGCTGAAGCCAGATTCACATTGATGGTAAATGATATTTTTGGTATACTGGGAGAAGTGATTAAATTTGACAGATAATAATGTAAGCAGCAATATGATCAAGAATGAACATGAAATCCAGAGTATATCAAGGTCTGCTGCCCTTGGAGACAAGTGCTTTTCTCATATTCTGGGATTTATAGAGCCGGGAATGAGCGAAAAACAAATCGCCGCAGAGATCGAACGTTATCTGTTTGAACATGGGGCTGAGAAACTTGCCTTTGATACGATAAGCGTATCAGGCGAAAGATCTTGCCTGCCTCATGGGGAGCCTTCAGATAGGATTGTCAAAAAAGGAGAATTTCTTACTCTGGATTTTGGTGCTGTTGTTGATGGATATTGCGGAGATATGACCCGCACAATAGCTATCGGTTCTGTTACACCGTTGATGCGAAAGATATATGATATCGTCTTGGAATCACAGCTGGCTGCCATCGATGTAATAAAGGCGGGTGTAAGCTGCTATGATGCAGATAAGACAGCCAGGGATATCATAGTGAAGGCCGGATACGGTGATAACTTTACGCATGGGTTAGGTCATGGAATTGGAACTCAGGTTCATGAGGAACCCAGATTAAACACAAAAAGTGAAGAAATTCTGCAGAAAAATATGGCTATCACTATAGAGCCGGGGATCTATTTACCTGGTCTTTTTGGAGTCAGGATAGAGGACTTGGCAATCGTTACTGATTTTGGTATAATTAACAAGGTTAATTCCAAGAAGGATCTTATTATACTATAAACTAATTATTATGGAGGTATCTCAATATGATTTATGCCAGTGATTTTAAAAAAGGTATTACCTTTGAAATCAACGGAGAACCACATGTTATTCTGGATTTTCAGCATGTAAAACCAGGCAAGGGTGCTGCATTCGTAAGGACGAAATACAGAAACATCCTTAGCGGAGCCACGAGAGAAGAAGCATTCAACCCGAATGATAAATTTCCAAAAGCTCATATAGAAACAAAAAATATGCAGTACCTGTACAATGATGGAGAGCTTTATTACTTCATGGATCAGGAGAGCTATGATCAGGTTCCTTTGATGAAGGAGCAGGTAGAGGATGCGATGAATTACTTAAGAGAAAACGATATGGCAACGATCAAGTTCTACAAAGAAGCCGCATTTCTTGTTGAACCGCCTAATTTTGTTAATCTTAAGGTCATTGAAACGGAACCGGGCGTTAAAGGAGATACGGCTACTAATGTTACGAAGGCTGCAATTGTTGAAACCGGAGCAAGCATACAGGTCCCAATCTTCATTGAAGCGGGAGAAATAATACAGATTGATACCAGAACTGGCGCATATCTGTCGAGAGCAAAATAGAATGTATCATTTCGCAGGATTATCATTCTGCGATTTTTTTCATTGACATTTTAAGGAGAACGAATGGTAGTATATAGTAATAAACATGGTCATGCCCATAGACGTTGGCGGTTACTTATCGGTCCAATTTTTTTAATAGTAATCATCATAATTATATTAGTAGTTATGTTCTTCCAATATATTGATCGCAGCAGCGAGCCGGTGGATCCAAATAGCACAGAATCTATTACCATAATCATACCTACGGGTGCAGGAACGGCTGAAATTTCCAATATATTGGCAGAGGCTGATCTCATACAAGATTCAAGAGTCTTTAGGTTACAATCGAAGATTGAGGTGTATGACGGAAAATATAAGGCCGGAGAATATACTCTTTCTCAAAGTATGTCAATGGAAGAAATCATGAGGACACTTTTTGAAGGAAAATCATTAACTGTTCGATTTACCATACCAGAGGGCTACGATATAAAAAGAACTACGGAGAAGCTCGCCGCAGAAGGCTTGATAGATCCTGAAGCATTTGCAGAGGAAATCGAAAAGGGACATTTTGATTACAAATTCGTTGAGAAAGCTCCTGCAGGGCCGAATAGACTGGAGGGATACTTGTTCCCTGAAACCTACGAGATTTTTACCAATGCCAACGAGCATGATATAATTGATAGAATGCTATATCAGTTTAGAAAGGTATTTACAGAGGAAAGCTATGACCGTACGGAAGAACTGGGGATGACTGTCAACGAGGTAATTACGCTTGCTTCAATCATAGAACGTGAAGCACGTTACCCGGCGGACAGGTCTGTAATTTCAAGTGTTTTCCATAACCGCCTGAATATAGGGATGCCTCTTCAGTCCTGCGCAACAGTACAGTATATTCTTGGAGAACAAAAACCCGTATTAAGCACAAAGGACACCCAGATAGAATCTCCGTATAACACATATATCATAAATGGTTTGCCTCCGGGACCAATTGGTTCGCCGGGAGAAGACTCTATCCGCGCAGCCCTTTACCCTAATGATACGAATTACTTATACTTTTTGGCAAAGGGAGATGGCTCACATGTTTTTTCTGAAACATACGATCAATTTTTGCGAGATAAAGCAAAATATATCAATTAAGAAAACTGCAGCCAATGCCTTCGCATAAGTGTGAACAGTAACAGAGGCATCGCCATGAGGCAGACATCAGGTATTTTCCAGAGGAAATAAATGAGCAATATTATAAACGACAAAGTAACTTCTTATATCCATAGCCTTTATAAGCCCTTAAACGCAGATCTTCAAAGATTGCGTCAAGATGCAGAGGAGAAACATATCCCCATTATTTTAAAGGAAACGGAATCTTATATTTTCAACATTATAAGGATACATAAACCCCGACGCATACTTGAAATCGGTACTGCAGTAGGTTATGCGGCAATTTTTCTTGCAACTGCCTTACCAGAGGCGGAAATTGTCAGTTTAGAGGTCAACGATAATATGTATCGGAAGGCAGTGGACAATATAGAACGATTTGGCTTTTCCGAAAGGATAAAGGTCAGGATTGGGGATGCCGCCAAAAGCCTGGACGAGCTTGTGGATGAAATCAAAAACGTTGACGCAGAAGGCTTTGACCTTGTATTTATTGATGCGTCAAAAAGCTTTTATAAGGAATTCTGGGAAGGAAGCATCCCTCTTTGCAGAAAGGGGGCCGTGATTCTATCTGACAATGTGCTATTGAAAGCCCGAACGGCTTCAGATGAATATATAACAGACAGAAGGCAGAAAACAAATGTTAGAAGAATGAGGCAATTTATTGATTACATCATGAAGTCAGAAAGTGCTGATACGGCTATTCTTACAGTAGGTGACGGCATTGCAATCAGCGTATTAGACCAAAATCTGTAAATCAAAGACTTGTGATTTTCCAGTTCGGTTTCCGGCAAGCAAATTGCTAAAACCCCAACCGATCGTTCAACGATTTGAATTCGGTCTAAGGCACCGAACTGTCAGACAGAATATAAGAGGATAAAATGAAGAATAAAATTGAACTGCTGGCTCCTGCCGGAGATTTGGAAAAATTAAAGATTGCTATCGATTACGGTGCTGATGCTGTATATTTCGGCGGGGAAATGTTTGGGCTGCGGGCAGCAGCAAAAAATTTCGGTATAGAAGATATCCGGGAAGGTATAGAATACACTCACATCAGAGGAAAAAAAGCCTATATGACTCTCAATATTTTTGCTCATAACAAGGACATTCATGAACTGGAAAATTATTTAACACTTATCAGAGATATTCCTATCGATGCATTTATTGTATCCGATCCCGGTATTATTATGATGATCAAGGAACTCATTCCTGCTGCAGAAATCCATCTTAGCACGCAAGCCAATATGACAAATTACAAAACGGCGGAATTCTGGCATGCACAGGGCGTAAAACGCATTGTTCTAGCGAGAGAGATGACCTTTCCGGAGATAAGGGAATTGAGGAGCAGGTTACCTGAATCCCTTGAATTTGAGGGTTTTATACAAGGGGCAATGTGCATATCCTATTCGGGCCGATGCCTGTTGAGTAATTTTATGATAGAGCGAGATGCAAACCGCGGAGAATGTGCTCACCCATGCCGCTGGAAATACCATCTGGTGGAAGAGCAAAGACCGGGAGAATACTTTCCAATCCAAGAGAATGAAAGGGGAACCTTTATACTGAATTCCAGAGATTTGTGTATGATAGAACATATTCCGGATTTTATCAAATCGGGCATTTCTTCAGCAAAGATCGAAGGCAGAATGAAAAGTATTTTTTATGTGGCAACAATAGTTGGCGCATATCGTAAGGCGATTGATGCTTACTATGCAGATCCGGACGGATACGTATTCAATCCCGAATGGTTTAATGAACTAAAAAAAGTCAGTCATCGAGAATTTACAACAGGATTTTATTACAATAAGCCGACCAACAAGGATCAGAACTATCAGACCAGCGCTTATACGAGAGACTATTCGTTCGTGGGTCTCGTTAAAAGCTATGATAAAAAAACTGGAATTGCAATAGTAGAGCAGCGAAACAAAATGAGTAAAGGTGATGAAATTGAAGTATTCGGCCCTTACACTGATTATTTTACGCAAAAAATAGACGTACTACTGGACGAAGAGGATAATCCTATCGAATCCGCCCCCCATCCTCAACAGATTGTCAAGGTCAAGATGGAGCAGCCGGTATTAGAAAAATATATATTCCGCAAACATAGATAATGTGTTACAATATAGAATATTAAATACAGTATATTTAATAAAAGGAGGAATATTATAAATGGATCCTGACCCGAGTATGTCGTTAGCGGTTCAATTATCATTCTTGGTACTACTCATATTGATTAATGCATTTTTTGCGGCAGCAGAAATGGCCATAGTTTCTGTGAACAAAAATCGCATAAAGGTTCTGGCCCAGGAAGGCAATAAAAAGGCAAATATGCTTTTAAATCTTTTCGATGAACCAAACAGGTTTTTATCTACTATTCAGGTTGCTATTACCCTTGCAGGATTTCTGGCTAGTGCAGTTGCAGCAACTTCAATGTCCGATGATATCGCAGCATTCTTTTCTAAATTTGGCATGCCGTATCCAACGCAAGTTTCGATTGTATTGGTTACGCTGGTTCTGTCATATATTACCCTTGTATTAGGAGAATTATATCCAAAACGAATGGCTTTGCAATATTCTGAGAAGATTTCAATGTTTGTAATAAGGCCTATAATTATGGTGTCAAAAATTACAAAACCTTTTGTTTTGCTCCTCTCGTCCTCGGTTGCACTGTTGCTCCGAATCACAGGAGTGAGCGCCACAAATGTTGAGGAACAATACTCGGAGGAAGAGATCAAATCCCTTCTTGAGGTAGGTCAGGAAACTGGTCTGATCAAGGAAACCGGTAAGGAAATGATCACCAGCATCTTTGAATTTGACGATATACTTGCTTATGAGATTATGACTCCAAGAACTGATGTTTATATGATCAATATTAATGATAATCTTGCAGATTATGTCGATGAGCTATTGGAAAGGCGATTTTCAAGGGTACCGGTTTATGAACGGGATATTGACAATATCATCGGGATACTATATATAAAGGACTTCGTTATAGCTGCAAAAAAACATGGATTTGAAAATGTGGACATTAAATCTCTGCTTCGTAAGCCATATCTTGTACCGGAAAGTAAAAAAATAGATGATTTGTTCCGTGAGCTTCAGGAGTCGAAGGTTCATATCGCTATTCTGATAGATGAATATGGTGGCTTTTCGGGAATAGTAACCATTGAAGATTTGATTGAAGAAGTCATGGGAGATATCGAAGATGAGGATGAAGACTTAGAGCCAAAATTCGAAAAAATTGATGAAAATACCTATCTGATAGACGGGCAGTATTATATCGATGATATAAATGACGAGCTGCTCATAAATCTGGAGTCTGAAGAGCATGAAACCATAGGGGGATTATTGATAGATCTTCTCGGTGAGATACCCGATGAGGATGAAACTGAACAAAGAATTATAGAACTGGATAATTTAACCTTTAAGATCGAATGCGTAAAGGATCGCCGTATAGATAAAGTCAAGCTTCACATTGCACCAACATCTGATGATAAGGAGTCCGACGAAGAAGAATAAAGCTTTTTCATATTCTTTAAATTATAAACAAGCATGGAATAAACACCAACAAACTGGTATGTTCCATGCTTTTTAAATTCTAATATAACGAGGCAAAGATATCCCCGCCCTGATTCTTATCCCTTCTAAATGTCAATTTGTTTTTTGCATAAAATCTTGTCCAATTCATATGATGTATCGAATGGAATTTTTTGATTATAGAAAAGAAAGAAGGGTGATTCCTTGAACGGGTTGGATAAAATACTGGAAAAACTGCCTCTTGATGTCGGTGATCAGATCATAGGTTTGCCTTCCTCCATAAGAAAGAATCTGGAAGAAATACGTATTAGAAACGGATATCCTGTTCGTTTTTTTTCATCTGGCAATGAATACGAGCTAAAACCAAAAAATTCTAAGACAATGGATCAATATATGATTAACAACATATTCAATTCATTGCTTAACTATTCGGTTTATGCCTATCAGGAGGAACTCGCAAACGGATATATTACAATAGAAGGCGGGCATCGAGTCGGTATATGTGGACGAACAGTAATGGATAATGGCAGAGTAAAAACAATCAAGGATATCTCATCTATCAATATCAGAAGAAGCAGAGAAATTACCGGAGTGTCTGATCCCTGTATGGGCTATTTGATGAAGGAAAAGCATCAGATTTATAACACAATTATAGTTTCACCGCCCAAATGCGGAAAAACAACACTTCTGCGGGATATGGTACGTAATTTAAGCAATATGGGTTTTCAAGTAGGTGTATGTGATGAGAGGACAGAAATTTCAGGCATGTACAACGGGCAACCTTCCTTTGATCTTGGGACTCGCACAGACATCATGGATGGATGTCCAAAGGAGAAGGGGATGATCATGCTGATCCGCTCTATGTCACCTGACATAATAGCTACTGATGAAATCGGGAAAAAAGAAGATGGCCATGCCATAGAGGCTGCAGTATGCGCAGGTGTCGGTTTGCTGACAACAATTCATGGCAGCAGCTACAGAGATGTTATAAATTCGGGAATCGGAGAGCTGGTTGAAACCGGAGTTTTTGAACGTTTAATCTTTTTATCGAATCTTCCTTCCATAGGCTCCATTTCAGCAATCAGGGATTGGAGGAATCAAAATGTTGTTTAAATTGATTATATGTATCGTAATTCTTTTGGCAGGAGCCGGAGTTGGACAATTGAAGGCAAAGACATATGATAATCGAGTTTATCATTTGCAGGAACTGATAACAACTTTACAAATTTTGGAATCTGAAATGAAATATAGATTGGACCCTCTGCCTGATTTGCTTATGCGGGTTAGTGAAGTCAAGAAAGGAATGAGTTCCGATTTATTTAAAACAGCAGCGCGCTTGCTGAAGGAACCTGCCGCAATGGATTTATCCATTTGCTGGGAAAAGGCTGTGGAAATCGCATACTGTGATAGTGCTTTGACTAAAGAAGATAAGCGAATTGCGTCAGCTTTAGGGTTCGAGCTTGGTAAAACAGATATCGGAAATCAATATAGCTTATTTCATCGTACATGTACTTTGCTTGAGGTACAGGTGACAGAAGCGATTGAAGAAAAGAAAACAAAAGGCAAGATGTATAAAAGCCTTGGAACAGCTATAGGAGCACTTATTGTTATTTTATTTATATAATCACGAACATTGCCTGCGGGCGGACAGAAACTCTAAAGGGTACTAATGATGATCATTTTTTTAGAATAAAATCTTGTCCAAAGAATATGATGTAAAGAACCATAGATGAAAGAGCATTAAGTAACATGAGAGGAGCAACCAAAATGAATATAAATGTAGATATAATATTTAAAATTGCGGCCATAGGTATTATTGTTGCTGTTTTGAATCAAGTTCTTATACGCGCAGGCAGAGAGGATCAGGCTATGATGACTACTTTGGCCGGAATCATCGTAGTGCTTCTCCTGATAGTTCAGATGATAAGCGATTTCTTTATTATGGTCAAAACCTTATTTCAATTCTAAGCGCGCATTTACGCATTTAATGGTAAAGAAATGAGGTGTTTAATATGGACATGGATATGGATATTTTCAAAATAGCGGCTATTGGTCTTATCGGAGTAGTACTGTCGTCGATTCTAAAGGGGTATAAGCCGGAATTTGCCACATATGTAATAATAACAACAGTCATGGTGATCTTCATCATGGTTTTATACAAGCTTACTTATCTATTTGAGTTTTTGACAGAAATATATGACCAGCTCAGTTATGGAAGGAATTTCTTTCCAATTATTATAAAGGTTTTGGCAGTTGCATATATTGCAGATTTTACCGCACAAATTTGTAAGGATTCCGGGGAATCTGCCATAGCGGGAAAAGTGGAATTAGCCGGAAAGGTTATGATTTTTTACTTGGCAATCCCCGTAATTGTGACAGTAATGGAACTGATAAATTCTATACTGCCCAGCTGAGGAGGTGAGGGGCTTGAGTATTGAGAGCGTCATTGAGGAACAGCTTGAGGCAATGAATATAGAAAAAATCGAATATTTATTTGATATGGCAAACAGCAACGGCAGTATTTTTGAAGATGTAGATCCGGGTGAATTAATACATAGCCTTATTCGCGGAGAACCTATTTTTAACCTGAATGACATCCTCGGAGTGATCTGTAATCATTTTATGCAGGAGATAACAGGGAGTATCATTTTGGGTATCCAGATAGTTGCCATATGCATTATACTCGGTCTGCTTAAAAATTTCTCCACCTCTTTTTCTGAAGATACTGTTTCCAATCTGGGGATCATCGTATGCAGCTGCTGCGTTATGGTCCTATGCTTAAAAAGCTTTATTGAGATTTATAAAATATGCAGCAATTCAGTGGAAACCATGACTGTAACTATGCAGGCGCTGCTCCCGATTCTGGTACCCTTATTGATCACAATGGGAAGCTTTACCTCAGGAAGCGTACTTAATCCTTTTATTGTAACAGCGATTACTATATTTAACTCTATTCTTCAAAGAGTGATAATGCCTGCGATTTATCTGTCTTGCGTTTTTATCCTGGTCAACAGCTTATCGGATCGTGATTATGTAAAAAAGCTTGCTTTATTTATACGTGGATTTGCGGTTGCTGTTATGGGGTTGTCAGTTACTTTATTTTCGGGTCTTACGGCAATGCAAGGGATGGTGACAAAAACTGCTGACGGCATGCTCGCTAAGACCGCAAAATATTCTGCAGACAATTTTGTACCCATAGTCGGTGGGTTTGCGGCAGATTCTATCGATTTGATCTTAAGCTGCGCAACTATAATTAAAAATGGTGTGGGAATATTTGGGCTTATTATAATATTGACTTTACTCATTATACCAATGATTAAAATCTTAGCGGTTGCTATAGTTTTTAAAATTACTGCAATTGTTACGGAGCCTATTGCTAACAAAACAATCTCTGATTGTCTGAATGAGATTGGAAATACGGTTATAACCCTGGCTGTAATTCTGTTTTTAGGTGCAGTGATGTTTTTGATCTTTCTGGCAATCATTATCGGAATTGGAGAGGGAAAAATATGGAGATAGTCAAAGAGTGGGTAAAGAACATTTTTATTATCATAGTAACAATAACCTTTGTAGAAATTTTGCTGCCTCATGGAAGTATAAGAAAATACTTGAAATTTATTTTTTCTCTAATCATCATGGCCATAATTTTGTCTCCCTTGGCAATTTTGGTGGAATAATGATATATCAATATTTATATATTAGAAGGAGGATAAGTAATGTGGGATAAACTTAAGAATGACAAGTATTTAAAAGACTTGCTTATAAAGTTGGTTATGATACTTTTTGTAGCAGCAATCGCACTTCTGCTTTTCGATGTCCTTACACAGAGCAAGGACGGAAGAAAGCAAATCGTAGATATGGACGGAGGCACAGAATATTCAAAAGCCGCGTTGGCTGTTGAGGAAGAAATCAGGCTGGAAGAAATCCTGAGCCAGATGAAAGGAGTGGGGGATACAGAGGTAATGATAACATACAAGAGTGTCGAGGAAACAAATACGGTCTTCAGTGGTAATAATAATGCAGAGCGTAAGGTTGAGGGAGTGATTGTGGCTTCTGAGGGCGCAGGTGATATAATCACAAAAAATAATATCATTAATGCTGTAGCAACTGTATTTAACATCCCTGTTTCAAACATTATGGTCTTTGAGAAAAGCGATACGAATAAAAGTGAATTGTATAATCAGGATTAGGGGGATATGTGAATGGAATTTTCAAAACGCAAAAAAATAATATTAGTGGGTATGCTGGCACTGATCGTTAGTGTGGGGGTATTGAATAACCGACTGAGTAGTGACCAAAGTCTGTCTGCTTCCGCGGGATATACAGATTATGAAATGGAACAGATGAATTTACATGACGGAGATGTCTTAGTGGATAGTCTGAGCCTCACCGCAGTTCCGGGCACCGGCAGTGTCATAGGAACCGATGACGCAATAAATACGATTGATGATACAGGTGAAGCTTCAAAAGCCACGGGAGAGGCGATCGATATGAGTATGATAGTTACCTCAGACAATTACTCGGAGCTTGCCAATGCAGATGTCTATTTTGAGGAAACAAGAGCTACTATCAATATGGATCGAAATCAAGTTCTTTCAATGCTTACAGATGTAATAGAGGAATCAACGGAAGGTCTTGAAAAGAAAAACGCAACAGAGCAAAAGTTGAAAATCATCGATTATATGAACAAGGAAAAGGTTGTTGAAAACCTTTTGAAGAACAAAGGATTTGAAGATTCTCTGGTTTTAATGACCGATAACTCTGTGAACGTAACAGTGAACAAACAGGAAATAACTCAGTCTGATGTGGCTAAAATAACTGATATCGTCATGAGGGAAACCGGCAGAAATGCCAGTCAGATCGTGATACAAAGTAAATACTAGAAACCGCTGTTATCACGTTGCTGCTGTTCACAGCCTTTTGTGCCATGCGTGACTTTCGGCGAAGAATGGCACAAAACTCTGACCTCCTGATGAAGTCACGCATGGCACAAAAGGCTGTGAACGGTACATCTTAAGAATCGGGGAACTGACGCCGTCGTTCAAAACAATTTGTATATGAGTATCAATTCTGCTATAATACAAAAGAGGTGTAAAGCATGGGCGCGGGATCAGAAGAAAAACTGGGAACCCTTAAAGTATCTGACGATGTAATATCAATGTGCACTATGAATGCAACCCTGAAAACGAAAGGCGTTGCAAGACTAAGCAGTGTTTTTTATGATAACATTTCCAAGAATATATTTGGTAAAGAACCTCTCTATAAAGGTATAAAGGTAAACCAAAATGATGAAGGAATCAGCATTGATGTATATGTGATAGTAGAATATGGTGTTAAGATTCCGGAAGTAGCATGGGATATTCAGGTAAATGTCAAAAAAGAAGTAAAAAAAATGACAGATGCTCCAGTGAAGGCAGTGAATATACATGTACAAGGCGTATATTTCACAGATGAGGAGGACTAGTGTATGCGGAGGACAAAAGCGAGAGAGCTTTTTATGCAGCTTTTGTTTCAAATGGAAGTGCAGAATGATTACAGCAAGGAAATAAAAGATAGATTCGTCAGTGAGAACATGAAGGATTCTGATCAGCTGGATTATTTTGATAGGCTTTATAATTCGGTCACCGAAAATTTATCGATAATTGATAGTTGTTTAGAAGATTATAGTGAAAACTGGAAGATAAATAGAATAGCAAGGGTAGATTTGGCAGTATTAAGGCTTTCAATAGCAGAAATCCTATATCTGAACGATGTTCCGGATTCGGCCTCAATAAATGAAGCGGTGGATCTTGCAAAAAAATTCAGCGAAGAGGATTCGGGGAAATTCATAAACGGAATACTTGGTAAGGTTGTAAGAAGCAAAGATGCAAATTAAGGATTTGATTTTAGGTATAGATACAAGCAATTATACGACCTCTCTCGCAATAACTGATAAAAACGGAACAATACTGACGGATTCACGTGTATCATTATTTGTAAAACAGGGCGAAAGAGGTCTTCGGCAATCCCAGGCGCTCTTTCAGCACATGGAAAACCTTCCCAATATGGTGTTGGATTTATTCAGCAGGACTGACAGAGAAAGCATAGGAGCCGTTGCCGCATCAGGTCAGCCACGTCCTGTGGAGGGATCATATATGCCGGTTTTTAAAGCCGGTGTTAATTACGGAAAAGTTATGGCAGCCAGTCTTGGCGTGCCATTCTTTGAATTCTCCCATCAAGAAGGCCATCTGGAAGCGATCCTACACGATAGCTGTATTTCAAATGCCGGTGAGTTTGTGACATATCATTTATCAGGGGGAACCACAGAGATTCTCTATGCCAATAAAAATACTTACCGGCTTATCGGCGGCAGCCGTGACCTTGCTTTTGGACAAGTTCTAGATAGAGTAGGTGTTGCGATTGGTTTCCAATTTCCTTCAGGAAGTAAGTTGGATGAGATAGCAATTGAAACGAGGGAAAGGCTGAAAAATCCGGAATCTCTTGATGAAATCGGACCATCTGAATTGAAAGTCTTACAGCAAAACAATAAAAATGCTTATTTGAAAAAGATACCAATAAATGGTCTTGAAATAAATCTTTCCGGCTTGGAAACTCAATGCCAGCGTGAATTACGCAGGGGTGCAGTACCAAATCTGCTTATTTATGAGCTGTTTAGCATTATCGGCGAATGTCTTTGCCGTCTGACGGATAAGATCATTTCTGAAACAGGCTGTTTTAATGTCCTGTTCTCAGGAGGCGTTTCGGCCAGCCGTTTTATCAGAGATCAGATAGAACAATATTTTACAAAAAAACCTGTACAGATCATTTTTGGTGATTCAGCCTTATCATCGGATAATGCGGTAGGTATTTCGTACCTCGGAGGGAAAAAGCTATGGCAATGAAACCAATAAAGGTTTCTCAATTAAATACATATATAAAGCGTGTGCTTCAATCGGATCCGTTACTGGGTAACGTCTCTGTGATTGGTGAAATCTCGAACCTAAAGCACCACAGCAGCGGACATGTATATTTCACATTGAAGGATGAGAAGAGCAGAATCAACTGCTTCCTGCCATCGGAGACCTTGAAGAATATTCGGTATGAGTTATCCGACGGTATAGAAATAGTTGCCATCGGCTATATTTATTTATATGAACGAGGCGGAAGCTATTCATTAAACGTAAGGGATATTGCCATTGAGGGGTTGGGAAACTTATCAGCCGCGTTCGAGAAGCTCAAGGAGAAACTGTCGAAGGAAGGTCTTTTTGACGAAAAGTATAAAAAACCAATACCTTTTTTCCCTCATAAAATTGCAGTTGTCACATCTGAAACAGGTGCGGCAGTTCGTGATATCATAAAAATCATCGAAAGCAGGAATAATATTGTAGAAGTACTGATTTACCCTTGTTTGGTACAAGGTCCCGGAGCTGCAGCCGAAATTGCCGAAGCGATAAATGAAATAAATCGGATTTTTCCCGAGGTAGATACCATAATAGTAGGACGCGGCGGCGGTTCAATGGAAGAGCTGTGGGCATTCAATGAAGAGATCGTTGCCAGGAGTATATTTGCTTCACAAATACCTGTGATTTCTGCGGTAGGGCATGAAACTGACTTTACCATTTCAGATTTTACAGCGGATAAAAGAGCTGAAACTCCCACATCTGCCGCACAAATGGCAGTACCGGATATCAAAGTACTTAAAGAATACATCGAAAACAAAAAGGAAAACCTGATACATATCATGGTTCGCCTTATAAAATATATGGAGCTCAGGGTGGCAGGCCACAGTATTGAAGCACTCTCTATAAGCCTTAATCAGAAACTGCTGCTATATGCCATGACAGTAGACAGCGTTTATAAAGAATTTAATAAAATTTTAAAGGACAAGCTTGATAATTCGGCTGATTATATTGAAAGGCTTAGGATAAGATTGGAATCAATGAACCCTGCCAATATTATGGAAAGAGGGTATGCCGCTATTTTGGACGGTCAAGGAGTCATGTCAGGCTCTGTCGAACAGTTTGAACAGGGGCATGACTTGACTGCAGTCATGAAAGACGGGAAAATCAATTGCAAGGTTGAAAATATAAAGAGGCCCAAAAGCTTATAAGGAGGAACTCTTATGGCAAATCAAAAGAACAAAATGAGTTTTGAGGAGGCGCTTGCCGGGCTGGAAAAATCTGCTGAAACTCTCAAAAATGACGGCACGACCCTGGAAGCAGCCATGCAAAGCTATGAACAGGGTATGAAGTACTATAATTATTGCAATGAACTCTTAAATAGTGCAAAACAAAAAATTGAATTCTATGAAAAAACTGAGAACAGATCAGATCCGTGCCAGTATAGTGGAGGTGCTTAGAATGCAATCTGAAGAATACCTGCGGTTAAAAAAGCTTGTGGAGGACCATATCCTATATTTCCTTCCTGAAGTTGACCCCAAGAGTGATACTATTTCCGAAGCAATGGCGTATAGCTTGGATGCCGGCGGAAAAAAGCTACGCCCGATTCTCTTGCTTGCTGCATGTGACTTTTGTGGCGGTGATGAGAAGCTGGCACTTCCTTATGCATGTGCAATTGAGTACATTCATACTTATTCGCTGATCCATGATGATCTTCCGGCTATGGATGACGATGATCTGCGAAGGGGTATTCCTACGAATCATAAAGTATTTGGCGAAGCCGTTGCAATCCTTGCCGGAGATGGTTTGCTCACTTCGGCATTTGAGGCGATGAACAAAGACATGCTTCTATACCTGGATAATGCCGAAAAACTGAAAAGAAGAGTCCGCGCAGTATATGAGATCTCCAAAGGCGCAGGCTGCCGGGGTATGATTGCGGGCCAAACTGCTGATATCGAAGCTGAAAATAAGGAATGCACCAAGGAACTCCTGGATTATATTCATCTTAATAAAACCGCTGCTCTGATTAAAGCCGCTGTAAGGGCCGGAGCCCATCTTGGAAATGCGGATAAAGAGAAGTTGGAGTGCCTGGATGAATATGCTGAAAACATTGGGCTTGCATTCCAGATCATGGATGATGTTCTTGATTTTACCGGAGTTGAAGAACAAATCGGTAAAAAAACCGGTTCCGACTATGCAAAGGAAAAAGCGACTTATCCCAGTCGTTACGGATTGCAGGAATCTTATGCCAAAATTAAAGAATTGACAGAAAATGCAAAAAAAATTATGGAGCCTTATTACGACGATGCAGAGTTCTTCATACAGCTTTCAGATGAACTGGCAGACAGAGTAAAATAAATATCGTGTTTTGTCTTTCCGGCGGTATTTTCTACGTAATAATAAAAGCTGACGTTAAGGAGTTCAACCAATGAAAAAATCAATAAAGGATTACCAGTTGCCCCAGGATCTAAAAAGCATGGATGAAAGGGATTTGGAACTCCTGTCATACGAAATCAGGGACTTTTTAATAGAAAAGGTGTCCAAAAATGGGGGACACCTTGCTTCTAATTTAGGTGTAGTTGAGCTTACTATAGCTTTGCACAGGGTCTTTGACAGCCCAAAAGATAAAATTATTTGGGACGTGGGACATCAATCCTACGTACATAAAATTCTAACAGGCAGAGCTTCTTGCTTTGATGGACTGCGTTGCCTAAATGGCATCAGTGGATTCCCAAAACGGGAAGAAAGCGTTCATGATATGTTTGATACAGGGCACAGCAGCAATTCGATTTCCGCAGCTATGGGCTATGCGGCGGCGCGTGATTTAAGCGGAGAGGACTACGCGGTCATCTCTATTATAGGCGATGGTGCCCTGACCGGAGGAATGGCCTATGAAGCGCTCAATAATGCAGGATCGATGGAGTCGAAAATGATCGTTGTTTTGAACGATAATGAAATGTCAATAGCCAGGAATACCGGCGGTATTTCCCAGCATCTTTCAAAACTTAGATCATCCCAAACATATTTAGATTTTAAAAAGCAATTGAAAAAAACACTTAAAGGAATCCCTGCTGTAGGCGAGGGCTTGTACATCGGTATTGAGCATATAAGAGACTCGGTCAAATATGCAATCGTTCCGGGGGCCATTTTTGAACAGCTAGGATTTAAATACTTCGGACCGGTGGACGGTCATAGCATGAAGGATATGATCGAGGTTCTTACTTATTCAAAATATATAGAAGGACCCGTTTTGATTCATGCCATAACAAAAAAAGGCAAGGGTTATAGAAATGCCGAAAACAATCCCGATAAATTTCATGGCATAGGCGCCTTCAATCCGACAACCGGCAATCTGTTGGCTGAAGAAAAAAAATTGAGCTATTCAAAAGTATTCGGGAATAAGCTTGTAGAGCTCGCAAAGGATAACCCCAAAATAGTGGCAGTAAGCGCTGCTATGATCGAGGCTACGGGACTGGAAACATTTGCAGGCAAATATCCGTATCGAACATTTGATGCGGGTATTGCGGAAGCCCATGCAGTAACCTTTGCCGCGGGTCTTGCGGCAAGCGGTTACAGACCGGTTGTCGCGATATACTCTACTTTCCTGCAAAGAGCTTATGATCAGATACTAATCGATGTCTGTATGCAAAATCTCCCTGTTGTCTTTGCCGTCGACAGAGCCGGAAATGTAGGCGCAGACGGAGAAACACACCATGGGGTGTTTGATTTATCGTATCTTAGTCATATGCCTAATATGACGGTAATGGCTCCTAAGGATGGAAAAGAATTGGCTGATATGATGGAATACGCGTTAGCACTAAACACTCCTTGTGCTATCCGTTATCCCAGGGGGGAGATTGTGGACAGCATCAGTGAATCCTGGGATAGTGCCATAGACGGTACGAGTGAAAGAATATTTGAAGGAAATGACGTTGAAATATTTGCCGTTGGAAAGATGGTTTCCATCTGTATGGAGACATGTAAGAAGTTAAAAGATAAAGGAGTGGACGCGGGTTTATTAAACGTTCGTTTTGTAAAGCCTTGTGATAAAGAGCCCATCATTTCTGCCGCAACCAGGGTAAAATATCTTGTTACAGTAGAAGATAACGTATTGGAAGGCGGTTTCAGTTCTATTGTAAACGGACTTATAGCGAAAAGCGGCATATCTGATGTGAAGGTTCTGAATATAGGATGGCCGGACAAATTTATAGAACAAGGGACCACACCGGAGCTCTTTGAAAAATACGGTCTTGACTCAGAACATATAGCAGAAAGGGTGTGTGACTTTCTTGAAGGAAAGGCTTGATACACTGCTTGTCAACCGAGGTCTGTTTCCCTCCCGGGAAAGAGCAAAAAGCGCAATCATGGCAGGGGTCATTTATGTTGACGGTCAAAGAGTAGATAAAGCAGGCACTGCGATCAAAGAGGACGCGGAATTATTCGTTAAAGAGAATGATTGTCCATATGTGGGAAGGGGAGGCTTAAAACTGGAAAAAGCACTCCAATCTTTTCAATTGGATTTAAATGGTCTTGTAGCTGTTGATATAGGCGCATCCACCGGCGGCTTCACCGATTGCATGCTAAAAAACGGAGCCGCCAAGGTTTATGCAATCGATGTGGGCTATGGACAACTGGACTGGAGACTCAGAAATGACCCCAGAGTCGTCAATATGGAAAAAGTCAATGTCAGATACCTTGACAAGACAAAAATCACCGAAAAGGCGGATTTTATAAGCATTGATGTTTCCTTTATTTCTTTAAAGCTTGTATTTCCCATAGCAGTTGATTTGCTTTCACAAGAAGGTAATTTAGTATGCCTGGTCAAGCCTCAATTTGAAGCGGGCAGGGAACAGGTCGGGAAAAAAGGTATCGTCAGAGACAAGGCTGTTCATATGGAGGTATTGGAAAAAGTCATCCAATACGGAGCGGCAAATGGCCTTTATCCACAGGGGATCGAATTTTCACCCATGACAGGAGCAAAGGGAAATATCGAATATCTGCTTTTATTAAATAAAATGAATAGCTCCGCCGGCTTCAAGCCTTTGATTGAAGCTGTAGTGAAAGCAGCACATGAACAGTTAGTTTAAAGGAATTATGATTTTTTTGGCATTTAGAAGGAATTTAGAATTTGAGGAAAGTATGCAGCTAACACCGATGATGCAACAGTATATGGATATTAAAAAAAATTACCAGGACAGTATTTTGTTTTTCCGTCTTGGTGATTTTTATGAAATGTTTTTTGATGACGCCATTATAGCGTCAAAAGCCATGGAAGTAACGCTGACAGGTAAAAGCTGCGGACTGGAAGAAAGGGCTCCAATGTGCGGAGTGCCTTATCATGCTGCGGATACTTATATTGCAAAGCTTATTGAAAAGGGATATAAGGTAGCAATTTGTGAACAAACAGAAGACCCGTCAACTTCTAAGGGAATCGTAAAACGAGAAGTGGTGCAGATCATTACTCCGGGAACCGTAATAAGTCAAACCATGCTCAATGACAATGAAAACAATTATCTGGCATCTATCTTTCTTGATGAAACGGGAGCAGGTATTGCTTACTGTGATATTTCCACAGGAGAGATCAGTACCACGGAGCTAAAAGGGCAAAGATACATAGAAAGATTATTAAACGAGCTCGAAAAAATAAGGGCAAAGGAAGTAATCGCCAATGAGGCTGTCACGCTTGACGGATTTCCGGATGAAATCAAAGATAATAACAACGCATATTTCAGTCTGCTGGAACCGAGATACTATAATAAAAATGCTTCTGCTGATGCGATTATGCGGCAGTTTAAAGTTAAATCACTTAAGGGTCTTGGCCTTGAAGAAATGCATCTGACTGTAATGGCTCTTGGCGCACTGCTTTCGTATCTCTTTGAAACGCAAAAGCAAAATTTATCGCATCTGTCCTTTCTTAAAGTATATGACACATATGAACATATGTCTCTGGATAAATCGACTATTAGAAACCTCGAACTGACTGAGACTATGTTTGACAAAAAAATACAGGGCTCTTTGCTGGGAGTTTTAGATCGCACTCAGACGGCAATGGGATCCAGAAAAATAAAGCAATGGATTAGGGAACCTCTGAACCGGCTTCCGGAGATCAGGGAAAGATTAAACTCAGTTGAATTGCTTACAGAAGATATCTTGTTACGCAATAATATAAAGGAGCATTTAAAAAAGATCTATGATCTTGAGCGTCTTTCCGGAAGAATTGCATGCGGAAATGCAAACGGTAAAGACTTGATTGCTTTGAGAAATTCTATCTTCTCACTTCCAGATTTGAAAAGTGAGTTGTCAGCCTGCAAAGATCCGCTTTTAGAAAAAATTGAAAATAACATGGATTCTCTTTCCGAAGTATATGAGATGATCGACAGTGCAATAGTAGACGATCCGCCATATACGCTCAAGGATGGAGGATTGATACGCAGCGGCTATTCTAAGGAATTGGATGAGATAAAGGATTCCATACAGGATGGACAAAACTGGATAGCGGGGCTTGAAATTAGTGAAAAAGAGCGTACCGGCATCAAGTCCCTTAAAGTTGGTTTTAATAAAGTATTCGGATATTATATAGAAGTAACGAAATCCTACTTCAACCTGGTTCCGGAAAACTATATAAGAAAACAGACACTTGTAAATTGTGAACGTTTTATAACACCAGAGCTGAAAGAAGTGGAATCCGTCGTCCTCAACGCTGAAACGAAAATCAACCAAATGGAGTATGATCTTTTTTTAGAAATCAGAGATTCCATTAAGAATCATATTGGAAAAATACAAAGAACCTCATATGCTATTTCCTTTCTGGATGTGCTTGCTTCCTTTGCGGAGGTGAGCAGCAGACTTGGCTATGTGAAGCCTCAAGTCAATAATGATGATATAATAATGATCGAAAAGGGACGCCATCCGGTAATTGAAGATACGATTAAATACGGGATATTTGTTTCCAACGATACATATATCGATAGGGAAAACAGCAGTTTACTCCTTCTTACCGGACCAAACATGTCCGGTAAATCCACTTATATGCGGCAAACTGCATTAATAGTGTTAATGGCTCAAACCGGTTGCTTTGTGCCTGCAGATTCGGCTGTTATCGGTATCGTTGACAGGATTTATACGAGAATCGGAGCTTCTGACAATCTGTCTCAGGGACAAAGCACGTTTTTCGTAGAGATGAGTGAACTTGCCTATATCCTTAATACTGCCTCAGACAGGAGCCTTATTATTCTGGATGAGATTGGGAGAGGGACAAGCACCTATGACGGGCTTTCTATCGCCTGGGCAGTAGTGGAATACCTGTGCAGCAGCAAAGGGCGGATAAGAACTTTGTTTGCGACACATTACCACGAGCTGACTGCCCTGGAAGACCATATGAAAGGCTTGAAAAATCTTAATGTAGATGTGCAGGAAAAGGATGGAAACATTATATTTTTACATAAAATTATTGAAGGCAGTGCCAGCCGAAGCTACGGTATACATGTAGCCAGATTGGCCGGAGTTCCGCAACAACTGCTTTATGCTGCGGAGAATAAGCTGAATGAACTCGAAGAGAGCGGCGCGTCTATTGATTTAAACAAGTATACAGGAAGAACAGGAGAAGAGGAAGCCGGCCTCAAAGCAGAAACAGAACAAAACTCCTTTTTCAGCTTCGCGCCTAACCCGGTACTTGAAAAACTCAAATCGCTTGATCTTATGAATATCACACCGTCCAAAGCGTTTGAAATTTTGGAAGAACTAAAAAAGGCGGCGAAGGAATGAGGAACAAAGAGGGTAACCATGGAACTGCTTTCAAACAATAGAATCATAGAGTTGTCAAGGAACGTAGCCAACAAAATCGCTGCAGGAGAGGTTGTCAACAGACCATTATCCATAGTTAAGGAGCTGCTGGAAAACTCAATCGATGCGGGAGCTAAGTCTATAATAGTAGAAATCAAAAACGGCGGAAAAACGTACATTCGAGTAACAGATGACGGAAGCGGTATTCGTAAAGATGATGTCGGGCTGGCATTCAAACGTCACGCAACCAGTAAACTCAAGGATGCATCAGATTTGGACCATATACAAAGTCTTGGTTTTCGAGGAGAAGCGCTTGCCAGCATTGCTGCGGTTTCCAAGGTGGAGCTTATTACTAAAACCTCTGATGAAAAAACAGGAACCTGCATTCAGATAGAAGGCGGGGAATTTATTGCAAAAGAAGAAATAGGCTGCCCTGAGGGTACAACGATAATTGTAGAAGATGTCTTCTATAACACTCCGGCAAGGCTGAAGTTTATGAAAACAGATGCTGCGGAAAGCGCATTAATAATCGATTTCATATCCAAAATCACTCTCGCTTATCCTCAAATAAAAATCAGACTTATCAATAACGGAAATATCCTTTTTTCAACACCGGGTAAAGGAGACATCTTTTCCAGTATACTGACCATTTACAGTAAAGAAATAGGAGAAAAGCTTATCCACCTGAAGGAATCGAACGAACAAATGTTTTTGGAGGTTTTTGTATCACCGCCGAGCTATACCAAGACTAATAGAAAAAACCAGATTTTCTTTGTCAACGGCCGTTACATAAGCAGTAAAGTGATGGAAAATGCCGTAGCAGATGCATATACGGAAAAGCTTTTTTCCGGAAGATATCCTGTTGTATTTCTTTTTCTAAATGTTACACCGGAAAAACTGGATGTTAATATCCATCCAAATAAAAAAGAAGTTCGATTTGAAGAAGAGGGGTCAGTCAAGGATTTTATCACAACGGTGATCAGAAAGGCATTGAAAACTGAGGAAGCAATCCCAGAGATACATGCAAATAATTTATTTAAATTCGATAATTCCGGGAATAAAGATAAAAATTTTACTGAGAATAATGATAAAAGTGCGGTTACATTAAAAGATATCATTCCAAAAAACAAAAATATAGACGCCGCCGAAGAGCAGATTGACATAAAAAAATTATTGTATCAAAAACGTAATGAGGTCGAACAATTTAACGAGACGGAGGAATCCTATGAACCAGAGGATAAAGGGCATAAAAAAACTGCCGTTACAGAAAGTACTCAGGAAACGACTGCAATCAAAGAATTAGATTTACTGGATTTAACTCTTACAGGATCAGTTTTCGGAACATATATCACAGCTTTTGATGACAATTATCTTTATCTTATAGATCAGCATGCGGCACATGAGAGAATTTTTTATGAACAACTGCTTGAACAGTATCACAATGAAGAAAAGCTGCAGCAGATAATTATGATGCCGCTCATTATCAACGTGACTCATTTCACAAAGAGTGCCGCCGAGAACATGTTGGATTTCTTGGGGAATTTCGGTTTTACGGTTGAAGAGTTCGGTCCGACGGCGCTTATAGTTAAATCTATTCCGGTATTTATGGATTTTAACGAGGCAAAGGATTTTATTGAATATCTTTTGGATAATGTGCAAGAAAAGGAAGTCCTCGAAAATCAAAATAAGATAAACAAGATTATTACCAGTGCCTGTAAAAAATCCGTAAAGGCGCATGATGTTCTGGATAAACAAGAGATTGAAAGGCTGATTGCCGATCTTTCAAAAACTAAAAATCCTTATTCCTGCCCCCACGGACGGCCCACATTTATACGATTAAGTCAATATGAAATAGAAAAGATGTTTAAACGAGTTTAAGCTTTAAGGAAAATGTATGCAGGGAAATAACAGATCAATTATAATAATAACCGGACCTACAGCAGTGGGAAAAACAAAATATGCCATCGAAGCCGCCAAAGCCTTTCGAGGAGAAATCATATCGGCGGATTCAATGCAGATATATAAGTATATGGATATTGGCAGTGCAAAGCCAACGAAAAAGGAATTGGCACTGACAACACATCATCTGATTGATATACTTGAACCGGAAGAAGAATTTTCAGCAGCAGCATATCAGGATTTGGCGAAGAATTGCATAAATAAAGTATTTAATATCGGAAAAATACCGATAATTTCCGGAGGCACAGGGCTATATTTGAATTCATTAATTTATGACATGGATTTTTCTATAATGCCTAAGCAGGCTGAATTTCGGGAAAGGCTTGAAAAGGAAGCGAGGACTTACGGTGCAGAGCATCTTCATAATAAACTTCTCTCATTGGACAAAGAGGCAGCGGAGAGAATACACCCAAACAATCTAAAGAAAGTAATCCGAGCTATAGAATTATTGGAATTGACCGGAGGAGGTGTCAGGAGATTTGAAGAATCTTTTGTTACCGCAAAGGATTATGATTGCGTTATGATAGGACTAACCAGGAATCGAGATGAGCTTTATCAAAGAATTGACATGAGAGTCGATCAGATGATAAGTGCAGGATTGGTTGACGAGGTAATTGAATTGCAGTCGAGGGGCTTATCAGAAAAAAACATGTCCATGCAGGGGATAGGATACAAAGAAATACTCCCTTACCTTCGCGGGGAATATGATCTGAATGAAGCCGTAAGGCTTATCAAGCGAAATACCAGGCATTACGCAAAACGGCAATTGACCTGGTTCAGAAGATATACTGATATGGCTTGGTTCAATCTATCAGATTTTAAAACTGACGAGAAAGCTATATCCTCTGTTATAGATAAAGTGGATGCTGTGAAAGCCGCAGTTGATAATCAGGAGTAAAAAATGGCAGCCAAGAAGGAAATAAGGATCCATAATAAGAGTGATAAACCAGATAATATCATTCTGAAAGAAAATGAAATAATTGAAAAATGCCTGGAAATCCAAGATGAACTGCCTCGTTTTTTGAATGGTTTTTTTGTCTTCTTGAAGGGAAACATCCTTCCCATGACCAGATTAGCTTATCTACAGGACATTCGTTTTTTCTGCAACTATCTTATCCATGAAACGGATATGACTGAGGCGGAAAACACCAGGGATATAAAACTTGATGATTTCAAAAAAATCAAAGCGGTTGATGTTAATATCTTTATCGATTATTGCAGAAGATATAAGGTGGAAAAGGAAAAAGCAGTTTATATATATGAAAATGATAAAAAGTCATTATCACGTAAAAAATCATCGATTTCCAGCTTGTTTAAATATCTTTACAGAGATGAGATGATCAGCAATAACATAACTGACGGTTTTGACCCGATAAAGCTTCCAAAGCCCGGAGAACGTGAAATCAAAGCGCTCCAGGATGATGAAGTGATGAGAATGCTTGATGCTGTATCCACAGGGACAAATTTAACAAAGAAAGAAAGAGAATTCTGGGAAAAAACAAAAAAGAGGGACAAAGCCATCCTAATCCTGTTTCTTACATACGGTTTGAGATTATCAGAATTACAACAACTCAATATATCCTCTTTCAATTTCGGCAGGGGAGAATTCAAAATTTACCGCAAACGAGGAAAAGAATCTCTAATGCCTTTGAATAAGTCTGCAGAAAAGTGTGTGTCAGATTATATAAATGAGGAACGAACTTCTGATGAAAATCTGCTGCCGGAACATAAAGACGCATTATTCCTCTCCCTTCAAGATAAAAGAATGACTGAACGGCAAATTAGAGAGCTGGTTAAGAAATATACATCCATAGGACTGGCCACCTCCAGAGATGAAGGATACAGCCCTCACAAGTTAAGAGCTACTGCAGCCACATCACTCATTGGGCGCGGCAATTCTATCTTTGATGTCCAGGCTTTATTGGACCATGAGAATATCACAACAACTCAGTTATATGCGGCTCATAAGAAGAACGTCAAAAAAGATCTCATAAAGAATTTTGAATGGGAAGATGAGTTTGATAAATAGGAATTTTCTATATTACTTGATTATCTGGAATTAGTTTACCATATTAATACTATGTCTAATAAATTTAACTCAGGGAGTTAATAAATGCAGAAAAATACATTTGAATTATTGAATAAAGGATTTGGAATACCTGAACAGATATTGCACATAATTGCGGTTGCAGAAAAAGAAGTCGAGGATATTTTTTGGGGATTGGATGATATCATGGCATACAATCAGTATAAGGTACTTGACGCTTTTCAAAAGAACAAAATCTCTGATATGCATTTTGGCTGGAATACCGGCTATGGATATAATGACACAGGCCGTGAAGCACTCGAAAGAGTCTATGCAGATATATTCAGGACTGATTCAGCGTTGGTACGTCCGATAATCGTGAATGGAACTCATGCGTTGACCCTTACATTAACGGGTATACTAAGACCTGGTGACGAATTGATCTATTGTACAGGGAATCCTTACGATACCCTTGAAGAAGTCATTGGGATCCGTGGTGAAGGCAAGGGTTCACTCAAAGAATTTGGTATACAATATAAACAGATAGGGCTCAAGAATGACGGAAGCATTGATTTAGAAGCCTTAAGGACTGCTATTTCTTCAAAGACCAGGATGGTATGCGTGCAAAGAGCAACAGGATATAGCTGGCGAAAAGCGATTACGATAGAAGAAATTCAGGAATGGGCAGCATTTGTTAAATCCATTCGTTCTGACATAATATGCATGGTTGACAATTGCTACGGGGAATTCCTTGAAACCAGGGAACCTACAGAAGTTGGTGCAGATGTTGCAGCCGGATCATTGATCAAAAATCCAGGCGGCGGCCTGGCTCTTGCCGGCGGATATATTGTAGGACGAGCAGACCTGATCGAAAATATTTCTTACAGAATGACTTCTCCCGGGATAGGCGGCGAATGCGGATTAACCTTTGGACAGACCAGAACCATGCTTCAAGGATTGTTTATTGCCCCTAAAACAGTAAACGGAGCAATAAAGGGAGCTATTTTATGCGCAAAGGTATTTCAAAATCTTGGATTTGAAGTATGCCCAAAACCGGAAGAAAAAAGGAGCGATATTATAGAATCAGTCAAGCTTGGAAATCCTGACGCTGTAATTGCATTTTGCGAAGGGATTCAAGCCGCAGCTCCGGTAGATTCACACGTAAAACCGATTCCTTGGGAAATGCCGGGATACGAAGATTCTGTTATTATGGCAGCGGGCGCCTTTATTCAAGGCTCTTCAATTGAGTTGAGCGCAGATGCTCCGATACGGCCTCCCTATATCGTTTATTTTCAGGGCGGATTAACTTATGAACACTCAAAATTTGGAGTGATCAAAGCGCTTCAGTCACTATACGGCAAAAATTTAGTTAATATTGAGGGGTAAAAAGTAGCTGACGTATTTTCTGTCCGATAAAAAGTATATTCTGCAACACGTCAGGACGATTTATGAAATTATTAAATAAAAAAAGAAAAAAAAGAATAATAATCGTTTTTTCATTCGCTAAACTACTATTATTATTTACAATCGTAATTGCATTACCGCTTTATGTTTATTTTAACAAGCCTGAACTTATTGATCAATTTAGTAGTTTAGAAGAAATAAATCTGCTGCTGGATAAGTATAAAACCGCGAGTGTTTTTATTTATATCGGACTCCAGATATTTCAGATTGTCGTATCGATTTTACCCGGGCAAGCTTTGCAATTCGCCGCAGGATATGCATATGGATTTTGGATAGGTTTTTTGTTATCTATGATAGGCGTTGCACTTGGAACCATAATAACTTTTTATTTGGCCAGATTGCTTGGCAGAGAAGCTTTATATATAATATTTGGAGAAGAAAAATTTTCTAAATTTGTTCATACCATAAACACTAAAAAATCGTACATTGTATTATTCGTCATATTCTTAATTCCGGGTATCCCGAAAGATATATTTGTTTATGCCGCCGGTGTTTCGGAAATCAGAATCACATCATTTCTCATGATTTCAATGGTCGGAAGAACTCCTGCAATGATTGGCAGCATTATGATGGGTAAGATGTTTTATGATGAAAGTTATATTGGTCTGATTATTCTTGGAATCACTGCGGTTGTCCTTTTTATTGCCGGAATAATGCATCGGGAAAACCTGATCAAATGGACAGATAGTGCCTACGAGAGAATGGTTAGAAACAATAAGTAATCTGATAAATTCACAAAATAGAATGATCTAAGTACTAAACAATCTGGTCAGGCACTTCTAAGCACTTCTAAAATTTACATTTCTTTTATGCTCAATGAAATCACCTTGTTAAGTCGTTAAGTCCCCCTAAAATATTCACACATTAAAAAGAACAAATGTTTAATATTTTGCTTTACAAAGAACGCATATTCTGGTATCATTAGGCAAGAACATGTGTTTAAACATGAGAATAGAGGAGGCTGCCATTATGAGAAGGAAATACAGGATAAAATCTAAGATCCGTTTTACTTTGTTTTTAACAATCGTTTTATTTGTGATTTTTAGCGCTGCAGGTACGATCATTGGAACCTATAATGCAGAAAGTCTGACAAAAACAACGTATTCAGAAATCAGAGTTCAAACCGGAGATACGTTATGGGATTTAGCCAGGGAATTCGGACCGGATAATAAGGATATAAGAAAAATCGTATATGAAATTTGCAAAGTCAACGATGTATCAGCTGAAAGTATTTATCCCGGTCAAACACTTCTTATACCAGTATATATTTAAGAACTATCTATAAGTAGAATTCTTAATATGATTACATAATTTAATAAGGTTGACATAACTTTATAGCGTTGACATAATAAATTGAAATAACCACTCGATTACTTGTGCCTCATTACAATAGACAATTTTGAGATATCTTAAAAGGATTATACCTTGACATAGTGCAATAAATGTGTGAAAATTGATAAAACTTATCAGGTACAGGTTCCAAGCGTGGTCATGGAACTACTAAGGTGGAGTAATTGACCGCAATAACAAAGCTGTGTTGTGATAGTTTATTTGAATTTAACAAGAGAGGATATTATTAATTATGAGACATATGTTCACAAGGCCTTTAGAAAGTGATACTCGTGATTGGATAAATAATCTTCTAATCAATTTGGGATGGATTTTAGAAAAAGGAAATCCAAAGCGAAATTGTTTTTTTGAACAAGCTAGGACCGAAGAAGAAAATTTAAAATTCAAAGGAAATAGGCCTGACTATGTTTTATATTCAAGTGATGATTTCCAACCGTTAGCAATTATTGAGGCAAAACGCGAAGGGAAAAGTCTTAAGGAAGCATTAGATCAAGCCATTAATAAATATGCGATTCCGTTAGATATTGACATTGTGTTTGTTACCGATGGAATATTTATTCAAACCTACAGTATTAAAGATGAGGATTTTTTGTATTATAACTCTGAAATAGTCACAGAATTTTTGAACGAAAAACGCTTAAAACTCTTTGTCAAAACCGGAAGCAAGATATTCAGTGAAAGCAAAGTAAGACATACTAAAATTGAATTAATAAAGGTATTTAAAGAAGCAAATGATATTTTAAGAAAAGATGGTCTTTCAGAAGGTAAAGAGAGATTTACTGAATTTGCAAATTTGTTATTCTTAAAATTAATAAGCGATATCGAAGCGCAGAGAGAATTAAATGGTGAAAAAAGAAAATTAGATGTAATATATTGTTGGGATTACTATAAAGATAAACCAGCAATAGAACTTTATAATTATATTAACGACACTGTTTTGCGAGAGTTAGACAAAAACTATAATAAATCTGAGAAAATTTTCAACAACAAACTGAATATTAACAAATGTGAAAATTTAAGAGATATTATTAAAAAAATTTCAGAACTTGGTAATTTATTAGACACCAATTCAGATATTAAGGGTGATGCATTTGAGTATTTTTTAAAAAATTCAATAAGTGTCGGGAACGATTTGGGAGAATATTTTACTCCACGGCATATTGTAAAATTAATGATAGAATTAATAGACTTAAAATTTTATGAAACTGTTTATGATCCGTGTTGTGGTACAGGAGGCTTTTTGATAGAGGCATTTAAAAACATTGGAATTAAGTGCAAACAGACATCCGAAAACATTGGTATTTTGGAACGCCATACGATTTTTGGGCGTGAAATTACTAATACGGCAAAAATTGCAAAGATGAATATGATTATTATGGGAGATGGGCATAATAACGTAGAACAAAAGGATTGTTTAGAGTTTCCCATAACAAAAAATAGTGCTTTTAATTCTGAACACGATGACTATTTAAATAGCAAAAATGAAGATGATAAAAGATTTGATGTGGTATTAAGTAATTACGCTTTTTCACAAAAAACCAATTTTGGTATATACTATGGATTTGAAACTACTGACGCAAACCCGATTTTCCTTAAACATATTTTTGATAGCCTTAAAAATACTGGCCGAGCAGCAGTTGTTGTTCCGGAAGGTGTATTGTTCGATTTATCATCAGAAAATATAAAAATCAGAAAGATTCTTGTTGAACAATCTAATATCATTGCTATAATAAGGCTTCATTCTTTTGTATTTAAACCATATACGGGGCAACCAACAAGCATTATTGTTTTTGACAAAAGTGAGAAAACAAAAGACGTGTGGTTTTTTGACGTTGAGCAAGACGGGTATCAAAAAACATCAAGCAAGAAAGGACGAAAAAAAATAAACGATGATGACATTATATTGTTAAAACAAATTTGGAAAGACAAGCTGACTACTTCAAAATCATTCTTTGTTAATAAGACTCAAATTATTGATAATAAATATAGCTTATCTTTTAGTACATATCAAGATAAAACAAAGTATCGTAAAACAGTTAAACTCAAAAGTTTAGTAAAGGACAATAAAATTATTATTGGATTTACACCTCCAACTAATGATGAATCAAATTGGTTTGGCGGCTCAAATATTTGGGTTAGGATAAGTGATATGACTGATCAAATGTATATTGATGATTCTTCACAATACATTACTGATAAAGCGATTAAAGAAAACAAGTTGTTACCGGCAGGCACCTTATTGTTTAGCTTTAAACTAACAATAGGGAAAGTCGCTATAACAAAAAACCCTCTATATACAAACGAAGCAATAGCTGGATTAGTAATTAATGATCCAATTATTAGAAAATATTTATATTATATACTTCCAACTTTAGATTACACAGCTAATCGAGCAGCAAAAGGAAATACGCTCAATAAAGATACCGTGGGTGATATTGACATTCCGTTTGATGAAAAGATTGTACCTGTTTTAGTTAAAGAACTAGATGATTTAGAAAGAGAAAAACAACAATTGATTGAAAGAAAAAATAAAATACAATTAACTATGCTTAAAAAAATTAAGAGTACGATATTTTAATATTAGAGGATCATTATCATAATCATATTTGATAAGCATAACTATTCCCAAAATATACATTTTAGGAACAGTTATGCCGGAAAATAATACCCCTCCATTCGTTCATTCGTTCCGATGAATTTCAGGGGTATGTTATAGACATGTTATATTTATACCTTTTAAGATTTAATAATAGTATTTCTTAAATAATCCAGATATCCTTGCAGTATTAAAACAGCCGCTTGTTTATCTATGACTTCTTTCCGTTTTTTCCGGCTGACATCCGCCTCAATCAAAACTCTTTCAGCCATAAGCGTGGTAAATCTTTCATCCTGAAAGATTATAAGGATATCCTTCATTCCTGAGCTCTTCATTTTGTTTTCCAGCATAGTTTTAAATTCATATACCTTATCAGTCTGGATACTGTTTGTTCCGTTCAGATTCTTTGGCAAACCAACAACTACGGTGTCACAGTCATGTTCTCGGATCAAGTCTATGATTTTGCCGGTATCTTTTCGAATGCCAACACGCTCTATGGTCATAAGACCTTGCGCTGTTATCTTCAGCTCATCACTAAGAGCGACTCCTATCGTTTTATCTCCTACATCCAGTGCAATTATTTTCATGTGAATTTTATATTATCCTTCCTTTTTGGGCTAAAAAACATGTTTCCGCGGTTCCTGACTTGCAAAATCTCGTGTTTAATAATGGAATCATTACAAAAAGAAAGCGGAACTCAACAGCCCCGCTTTTTTAATGCTATGATATGATAACATGTTTTTGGGATCTACAAACATGCTTATCGAATGCTTTCTATTTTTTTAGAAATGCTCTGAGCAACTCTTCTACTAAGTCATCCCGTTCAATGTGTCTGATAATATTTCTGGCATTATTATGTCCCGTGATATATGAAGGGTCTCCAGACAGAATATACCCTACCATCTGGTCTATTGCATTGTAACCTTTTTCCTCTAAAGCATTGTAAACAGTTCGCAGTATCTCTTCTGTTGTTTGTTGTTCCCCTTTTTCAGGGCTATTAAACAATATAGTATTCCTGTCCATTGTTCACCTTCTTTCTTTATACGTTTTATTATAACAAAAGGTTGATGCCTTAAACAAGGTGTTTTACAAATTTTAATAATGTTGTAATACATACCGCTTAAGGCTGCCTTAATTTATCAATGCGGCAGCCGCATCCAGGGCATCTTTTATTTTAGAGGGATCCTTTGCTCCGGCTTGTGCCATATCTGCCTTTCCTCCGCCACCGCCTCCGGCTGCCGCTGCTATTTTTTTGATCATATTCCCTGCATGATATCCTTTTTCCAAAAGATCGTCAGATACAGATACCATAAAGGTCACTTTATGGTTGTTTTCTGTTGCAAATACGATAATAACGCTCTTGCTTTGCACTCTTATATCATCGGATAAGCTTCTAAGGTCGTTAATATCATAATCCTTAAAAGCGTGAGTGATCAATCGCACTCCATTGATCACCTTGGCGTTTTCTACCATATCGTTTAATCCGGTGCTCATCGCCTGTTTTTTTAGCTCCTCAAGCTCTTTTTTACTGGCTTTACATTCATCATTCAGTAAATAAATCTTGTTTAACAGTCCTGATACATTCGTCTTAAGCGCTTCCGCAGCAGAGTTTATCAAATCCTCTTCGGTTCGCAGCTTTTTATAAAGGCTTGTGCCAGTTATAGCCTCTATCCTTCTCACACCGGCGGCTATTCCATTTTCACCGGTGATTCGGAATGCTCCAATTTGTCCTGAGTTGCTGATGTGTGTTCCGCCACAAAGCTCTGTGCTGTAATCTCCAACGGATACGACACGTACCTTTTCTCCGTATTTTTCATCAAACAATGCAATTGCTCCAGATTTTTTTGCTTCTTCAATAGTCATAATCTGCGTCTTTACAGGTAGAAAATAATTGATCTTTTCATTTACTATTGATTCGATTTTTTGAAGGTCTTCATTGGAAACAGCTTCAAAATGAGTGAAATCAAAACGTAAGCTCTCGGGATTGACGCTTGAGCCTGCTTGTTCTACATGGTTTCCCAATACTACCCTTAAAGCCTTATGCAAAATGTGGGTACCTGTGTGGTTTCGTGCAGTGTTGTTTCTGTTTTGGATATCAACCTGAGCTTCTGCTTCCTCTCCAATTTCGACCTCACCTTGTATTATCCTGACTTTGTGAGCAAATATTCCATGAATATTCGTAACAGATTGCACTTTTATTATACTGTTTTTACCTTTTATTATTCCAGTATCGCTTACCTGCCCGCCGCTTTCTGCATAAAATGGGGTTTTGTCCAAAAGTAACATACCGGAATCCCCTTCCTGCAATTTATTTACAGGCTGATTATTCAGGAAAAGATTATTTATAGTACTTTTGCTGGAGAGAGTATCGTATCCCACAAATTCGGTTGGTTTTTCATCTGCAAACATTGCTGTATCATCAGCCCAGCCTTCGTCTTCTTCAGTTTTTCTTGCAGCTCTGGCCTGCTCTTTTTGATGCAGCATGTTCTTGTTAAAGCCTTCAACATCAGCAGTACAGCCATTTTCCGCCAGGATTTCCTGTGTGAGTTCAAACGGAAAACCATAGGTATCGTACAGCTTAAAAGCATTATCTCCTGATAAGATCGTATTGCCGGAATCGTTCAATTCTTTGATATAATCGTGTATGATCGCTGTCCCCTGATCTATGGTGGTGCTAAATTTTTCTTCCTCAACGCTTAATATCTTATGGATATAGTCTTTTTTCTCTTCCAACTCAGGGTAAGCACTGCCTGAAGCTTCAATTACTTTTATTGATAAATTTGCCAAAAAAGAGTTGCGTATCCCCAAGAGCCTTCCATGTCTTGCCGCTCTGCGCAGAAGGCGTCTGAGCACGTACCCCCTGCCCTCGTTGCTAGGCAGAATTCCATCCGCAATCATAAAGGTTACAGAACGGACATGGTCCGTAATAATTCGGATGGATACATCCGTTTTTGCGCTTCCTTGTTCGTATTTAATGCCGGATAATTGAACTACCGCGTCCAAAATATATTGGATGGTGTCCACATTAAAAATCGAATCCACGTCCTGCATGATACACGCCAGCCTTTCCAGACCCATTCCGGTGTCAATATTCGGATGAGCAAGCGGCGTATAATTACCAGAGTCATCTTTATTAAACTGTGTAAATACATGATTCCAGAATTCTACATACCGGTCGCATTCACAGCCCGGTTTACAGTCCGGATTATCACATCCATAGCTTTCTCCTCTGTCATAATATATTTCAGAACACGGACCGCATGGGCCTGTTCCAATTTCCCAGAAATTGTCCTCTTTACCCAGAGCAACAATCCTTTCTTCCGGAAGTCCAATTGTATTTTTCCAAATGTCATATGCTTCCATGTCTTCTTCATATATGCTTGCCCATAACTTGTCTTCCGGCATTTTCAATACCTGTGTTATGAATTCCCAGCCCCAGACAAGAGACTCCAGCTTAAAGTAGTCACCAAAGGAAAAGCTTCCAAGCATTTCAAAAAATGTGCCGTGTCTTGACGTATATCCAACGTTTTCGATATCACCGGTACGTATGCATTTCTGACAGGTGGTCATTCTTTTGTTTGGCGGTGTTTCCAGTCCTGCAAAATATGATTTCAAGGGAGCCATTCCAGAATTGATTAAGAGAAGGCTCTTATCCTTTTCCGGAACCAGCGAAAAGCTTTTTCTCTTATAATGATCTTTACCTTCGTAGAATTCCAGAAACATGCTCCTTAATTCATTTAATCCTATTTTATCCATTAAATATTATCCTCCTAATGTTGCCGTTTACATCTATTTTAAAGCGATTATAACGCTTAAGCAGAAAAGTTTTGACTAGAAATTTTTCTTACATCTCCTGTAAAACTTGTAAGTACTCAATAACTCAATAATTATATCATAAATAAAGAAATTTTACGGATATTATACCATAAGCACCCTGCCCTTTCTATTCAATTTATACAATTCAACGTTATAATTTGTTTAAATATTCATAATCTTATGATATAGTTGATTTAAATAAGTAACGAAACATTACATTACTTAAGGAGGGAGATATTAGATGCAGTCATATTCAGTTGATGAAAATTCAAAAAATTTTACCCGGGAAATGTGGAACAATATGTCAACAGGAAAACAGTATGATTCCCCTCATCTGCGTCAAGTTATAAAGGAATCCTGGATCAGGTGCCAAAGCTACGGTTTGAGTCCTCATTGTCCAGAAATCCATTCCTTAAATCAGTTAGAGCTTAATGCCGCTAAACACGGACCCTTTCAGGCAATACTTGAAACAGCACGCCCTTTCATGGAGCAGTTGTATCAAATTGTTAAGGGTTCAGGCTTTGTGGTTATGCTATGTGACCATGATGGGTTTTTGCTGGAATTGATTGGTGATCAAGACGTAATTGAGGATGCACAAAATATTACTCTTTCCTGCGGCGTTAACTGGTCTGAAAAATATATGGGAACTACTGCTATAGGTGTATGCCTGGAAACTGAAAAGCCCATACAAATCGTTGGCGCAGAGCATTTTACTCAGGGATGTCATTCCTGGACATGTTCCGGGTCTCCAATTTTTAATTATACAGGCGCGCTTATAGCGGTTCTTAATATGTCTGCTCAGTATGAGAAGGTTCATTCTCATACACTGGGTATGGTAGTGGCTGCCACTAACGCTATTACTTATGTACTCAGAAGTCACGAAATAAAAAACCGGCTGGAAATCAACAATCGCTTTCTGCTTTCTATAATGGATAATATGTCGGATGGATTAATTACCATAGATCAGCAAGGAGTGATCAATCACATCAATAATGTAGCTGAAAATCTTCTTAAAATTAAAAACATAAACGACCCTATCCTTTCTCAAATCAGTGCTAAGCTGCGTTTAATAGATGCATTAAATACAGAGTATAATTATACCGACCGTGAGATATCATTTGATTTACCCGAATCAACTGTTCATTGCAGCGTAACCTTACGTCCGATCCATTATGATAACAATATTATTGGAGCGTTGGCAACACTTCGTGAAATCAGCTCTGTCCGGCGATTGGTACACAACATGATAGGCAGCAAGGCTCTTTTTACATTTGACGATATTTTGGGAAATAGTACAAGTATAAAACAAGCCAAGGAATCAGCCATATTTACTGCTAATATTTCACAAACAGTTATGATTTCAGGAGAAAGCGGTACGGGAAAGGAAGTGTTTGCTCAAGCTATCCATAACGGCAGCAATCGCAGAAAAAAACCCTTTGTAGCGATCAATTGCGCTGCTGTTCCAAGAGAATTGGTCGGCAGTGAGCTTTTTGGCTATGTAGAGGGGGCTTTTACAGGGGCGCGCAGACATGGTGCTCCCGGCAAGTTCGAATTGGCGGATGGCGGCACGATATTTCTAGATGAGATTGGCGATATGCCCTTGGAACAACAGTCTT
>JAQWBM010000055.1 GCA_028706405.1 Eubacteriales bacterium | reverse complement strand
GCGCTGTTATAATAGTTCAAAGCCCAATGTCCGGATTCAGCATTTCCTGCGTCTTCACCCGTAGCAGCGATCAGTGCCATCTTAATAAATTCACCGCAGGCAATTGTATTTTGCGGCTTAAATGTCCCGTCCGGGTACCCTTTAATAATTGCCTTGTCCGACATTATGCTGATTGCTTCATTCGCCCAATTGCCGGATTTTACGTCAGTATATTCCATTCCGTATGCAGTGTATGCCGCCGACATGACAAGCATGACCGGCAGCAGAAATGCAGTTATTTTTTTCATAACTCCTCCTTGAAATCATAATCCAGGTGCTTATCTGCCTTTATCTTCCACATTGTTAGAAATGGAAGTTTTACGGCAGACAGCCATCAGATAAAATTTTTAGATGAAATTTTGCCTCAACACATAATACAAAGCCTGATATGGGCCTTTTTGTTTATTCACTTTTCAAAGTGCAGCGCTCCTACACTTGTTATTATTTTCCATAATATACAATAATTTCGGATGTGTCAAGATAATATGGATAATTTATTTGAAACTTGTGCAAAATGACATCTTCTGATATAATTTGTTCGGTCTTTTTAGATTATTTTTTAGTGATATTGTTCTATAAACCTTTGGTGCATAGGATTTTTTTGGTTTATAAGTAATAAGAGGTAATAAAGAAATGAAAATTGGTTTTGATGCAGATAAATATATTGAAGAGCAGTCCAAATACATACTGGAGCATGTTAACGATAAGAACAGTGAGCGGCTTTACCTTGAATTTGGAGGCAAGCTGATACATGATAAGCATGCTATGAGGGTTCTTCCCGGATTTGATGAAAATGCAAAAATTAATCTCCTGCACAGGTTGAAGGATCAAACTGAGATAATCATTTGTGTCTATGCCGGAGATATCACTACAAATAAAACCCGTCAGGATTTTGGAATCACTTACGACATCGAGGTACTAAGACTGATAGACTTTTTCAGAAAATATGAACTGACCATCAACAGCGTTGTAATAACCAGGTTTGAAGATCAACCTGCGGTAAACGCATTTATTAACAGATTGAATCGACGTGATATCAAAACTTATAAGCATTCTTTTACTAAGGGGTATCCCACGGATGTTGAAACCATTGTAAGCGATGAAGGTTACGGTGCAAATCCATATATTGAAGTATCAAAGCCTATTGTCGTTGTAACCGGACCCGGCGGGGGCAGTGGAAAGCTTGCAACCTGCCTTAGTCAGCTTTATCACGATTACAGAAGCGGGAGAAAAGTTCGTTACGCAAAATTTGAAACCTTTCCGATCTGGAATTTGCCTCTTAAGCATCCTGTTAATGTGGCTTATGAAGCCGCAACAGCAGACCTTAGGGATGTGAATATGATAGATTCCTTCCACCTGGAGGCTTACGGAGAGATGGCAGTCAATTACAACAGGGATCTGGAGGTTTTCCCTGTGGTTAAGAGAATAATTGAAAAAATCACCGGAGAGGAAGCGGATTATAAATCACCGACTGATATGGGTGTCAACCGCGTTGGATTCTCTATTATTGACGATGAAATAGTCAGAAGCGCCTCTGAGCAGGAGGTTATCCGGCGATATCTGATCGCTCAATGCAATTACAAAAAAGGTAAGATCGATGAGGGTACCCTGCTCCGTTCAAAGCTGTTGATGGACGATTTAAAGTTAAAGGTAGAGGACAGGTCCGTAGTCATACCTGCCAGGGATTATGCAGAGTTAAAAAGAAATCTTGATAAAAGATATGAGAATGTGGTCGTCATGGCTATCGAAATGCCCGACGGTTCATTTGTTACCGGCAGGAGCTCCAGACGGATGGTCGCAGCTGCAGCCGCGATTTTGAATGCCATCAAAAAGCTTTGCGGGTTAACTGATAATATTTACCTGATTTCACCAAATGTATTGGAGACGATCCAATATCTTAAGACAAATATTTTAAAAAATGAAAGATCCAGCTTGAATCTGGAGGAAATATTAAGTGCATTGACCATTTCTGCTACCACGAATCCGTCCGCCCAGGTCGCCGTGGAAAAACTGCTGCTGCTGAAAGGCTGTAAAGCACATTGTACTGCTATTTTAAGTGACCGTGACGAACAGACGATGATGGCCCTGGGGCTTGATGTAACCAGTGATCCTGAATATGTCACTACAAATCTATATTTTAATTAAATTTTCTATAATCAAGAATTTTCTAATATAATTAATAAATTATTGTATAATAATACTAAATAACGGCATTGACCTTATTGCCGGGATAAATTACTGGATTAATGGGTTTGGTTTTGATTGCCCGGGCTTCTATTGCCCGCGGTTTTATTGTTTCGGGGGGGATTTATATGAAGACTATTAAAAAAGCCGGTATTGTTACCGGGGCTGTACTGGGCGGAATTGTTGGGGGGACCGTCTCAGTCATAGGAAAGGTTTCTAAGAAAAAATTTATTGATGAGCTTGGTGAAAGCATCATAGACTCATCTATTCTTACCGGCGAATTATATGGCGGGCTCGCCAGTGGCGCAACAGATGTGATTTCCGGCAAGATCAAGAAAGATCAAAAAAAAGTAGGCGAAGGAATTGATGATATAAAGGACTCGGGAGGCGCAATAATCGGTAATATCATAACCAATACAAAAACTGTGATTGGCAATAGCGGTGAAGTCGTAGAAGGAATCAGGCAGAGAAACGGCATAAAAATCATTAGAGGCGCAAAATCCCTGGCAAAATATGCCGCGGTCAGTACAATTACGGTAGGTTCAATGAAAATCAAACAAAGCGATGACGATGACCCTGATATAAATAAACCTCAAGGGAGTAAAGATAAGACTGAAGAGGCAGAAGAAAAAGAAGGTGATTCATAATTCATCATTTGATTATCTTTGAAACACCTTTTTTTGATTGTAAGCGACAAACCTTTTCTGTTTTATTTTAAGATCTCGATCGCCTTCTCCAGCTGCAGATCCACATTGTTTCCCACGCCTGTAATAAATTCAACTACAGATTTGTCCAACTTCTGCATAGTGGTATAGTCCAAAATCCCATATGGATAAAGCCTGCTTTCATACTGGAACTTCCTCACCGCAGCAACAGTCGCTTCATCCATAATTCCAGATTTATTTACTGTATATCCCAACATTGAAAGGCGCTGTTGGGCACCAAATACATTAAGACCTGCTTCTCCGGATTTTGGCTTTGTCTTTTCATTCATTGGAGCAAAGTTTGCATAATTTGCTTCCAGCTCCTTTGCATCTATGTTTATGCTCTCTGAAACCATATAGTCTGGTGTGATTCCCTTTTGATCGATCCTGTTTTTGTTCGGTGTCAGGAAGTAATACATCGAGAGTTTTATAGTACCCCCGTCTTTCATATCAGAAATCTGCTGTGCAACACCTTTCCCAAAGGTGGTTGTCCCTACCAGCGTTGCAGTCTTGCTGTCCTGAAGCGCACCTGCAAGTATTTCTGCAGCACTGGCACTTCCTCCATTGACAAGAAGCACAATAGGCATATCCGCCGCCGATGAACCGTCCGCATAATATGACTCAACAATTTGTCCTTTTTGTTCAAAATGGGTTATCGGACCCTCTGGCATCAACAGGTTCGCAATTTCCAAAGCGGTATTGACAAGTCCGCCCGGATTGTTTCTCAAATCGATTATCAGGGATTCTGCGCCCTGCTTTTCTAAGGCGGCACGTGCTATCACAAACTCTAAATGGGAATCGTTATCAAAGCTGGTTATCTGTATATAACCGATATCGTTTTCCAGCATTCCGTAATTAACAGAGATGTTTTTTATCTTTTCTCTTATAAGGGTAATTTTCAATACCTGGCTGTCTCTTCTGATCGTCAGGGTGACCTTGGTCCCCTCTTCACCCCTCATCATCATTACAACTTCATTCAATGATTTGGATGATATGTCGATTCCATCGATATGTGTAATGATATCCCCGCTTTTGATTCCGGATTTTTCAGCAGGTGTCCCGCTAATTGGTGAAACTATGCGGCATTCATCGTTATAACTGTCAATGCTCACTCCAATACCTGAGTATTCTCCTGTAACAGATTCGATGAACTCATCTCCTTCTTCTGATGAACTGTAGTAAACGCTGTAAGGATCACCCAATGAGTTTATTATCCCCGTGAAGGCCCCGTTTATCATTTGTTGATATGTAACATCATCTTTGTAGTTTTTCAGGACATATTCCATGTATTGTTTCAGTGTTAAAAGCTGACTGTCGAGATTCTCATCTTCGGTTGCCGCATATACAACATAGCTGCCCATTCCGAACATTCCGGGAACCATCATAATAAAAGAGAAAGATGTGACAACCATTGCAATAGCAATAACAATAGCAACAATTTTCGCAATCTTTCTTGCGCGATAATGATTCAATTAATTTTCCCCCTTTAGTGCTACGCTAATCCCCAGGAAACCCACGGTTCCATTCAATATTAACTTCATATACCGAGTACCTTAGTTTGTTAGCACGCCAAACAAAACAAGCTCTAAATGATTTCTATATCAAGGATACTTCTGCCTTCGGAAAGGCCTCTGAGGCTGATATTATAGTCTATGTTCAACGAGCCCTTACCCTCTGTTTTTTCAATCTTATTCACAACGTCATTGGTAAGAACCTCCATTGCGACTGATCCAAAGGGTGTGTCGTAAAAACCCTTATAGCGCTTTCCTTTTTCAAATTCTATCTCAGTATCCAGACCGACTCCCTCACCGTAACGTTTCATTTTTATATTGTCACCTGTAATTTCCAAACTGGTCGTGCAGCCTTCCATGCCTGAGAACTCACTTTCATCATACATCAAATAAACCGAATCGCCGATTACATAATATTTGCCTTCGGTCACAAATTCCAGCCGCTCTTCTTCAGCACCGGTTGTAACTTGTTTGCCTATTATTTTTAACATTATGTCCTTCATGCCGCACCTCCTTGTGAATTAATTTTTAGGTGATATTCATTACCTTTATTTTAGTATAACATAACAAAAATAAATCTACAATTTCTAAATATTGATAGGACGCAAGACCATAAATCGCAGCAGCTTTTGGATTATAAAAAGCGCTTGGTTATGCGCCTTTTATCTTATTTAATCTTCATTTTCAAAGTCTATATTCTGTTCTTCCGGGATATCATTCATGCCTTTACGCGTTGCTGTTGTAACATTATCAAAATCCACACTGCTCACCTCCTGGCATTAATATAACCGCAGACCATCGTTTTATGCATTCTGTCTGCTGTTGTAGCGCTCATATCCCAAATCGATTATCCTTTCAATGACTTCCGGATATGGAACCCCTGCCTCGGCCCAAAGCAACGGGAACATGCTATATTTTGTAAAGCCCGGAATGGTGTTTATTTCATTTAGGTAGATCTTGTCTGTGCCCTTTTCCAAAAATAAATCTACTCGTGCAAATCCGTTGCAATCCAGAGATTGGTACGCCTCCAGCGCGATGTCTTTCATCTCCTCCGCGATACCATCGGGAATGTCGGCGGGAATGCACAATCTTGTCCGCCCCTCGTCAAAGTATTTCGCCGTATAGCTGTAGAATTCATCTGAAGTCAGGATTTCTCCTATTGCAGATGCTTCCGGTTTGTAATTTCCAATTATCCCCATTTCCATTTCTCTGCAATCCAACCCTTCTTCCAAAACCAATCTGCGGTCGTATTTAGAGGCTTCGTTAATTGCTTCTTTTAAATCCTCTGCATTATTTGCCTTGCTGATCCCTACGCTGGATCCCATATTGGCAGGCTTTACAAAAACCGGATAAGGCAGATATTTTTCAACTCTGTCAATGACCATATCAGTGCTTTCTATGATTTCTTCTTTAAATATTGTTATGTACCTGCATAACGGAAGGTTTTTACTTGAAAATATTTCCTTTGCCAAAGCTTTATCCATAGCTGCAGCCGATCCAAGAACTCCGCAGCCGCCATATGGAATATCGGCCATTTCAAAAAGCCCTTGGATGGTCCCATCCTCCCCGTATGGTCCATGTAAAATCGGAAGCGCAAAATCTATTTTGTCTTTTAATGATTTGCCTCCGGAGCCCAAAATTGTCAGTGAGTATTTTTCAGGCTCTGCTGCCAGAGCTGCCTCTGCGATTTCCTGCCAACTGCCGCCTTCTATTTTATCGGCGGGTCCGTCATACAACAACCAGTTTCCTTCTTTTGTGATCCCGATCAATACCGGGAGGTATTTTTCCCTGTTGATTGCATTTATTACTGAGGCAGCAGACATCAGGGAGATTTCATGCTCTCCGGATCTGCCGCCAAAGATTATACCAAGTCTTATCATTCCATATCCTCCGACCTCTAGAGTATGGACCGGCTGCACAAAACGGCCCGCGGGTTTTATGTCCTATATGAGTATATCATACTGTATATGAATTCATGCGGATTTTTTTCGTCTTTCATCGGGCACAGCGACCTATTTTGACTTGAGCAAATCCCTGATTTCTGTGAGCAGTTCTGCTTCCGTCGGCGCCGGAGGCGCTGCAGGCTCCGATTCTTGTTTATTGCGCATATTTTTGATGAGCCGTACTGCAAGAAAAACAAAAAATGCAATAATGATAAAATCTACAATGCTTTGAATGAAATGACCGTAAGCAATGGTTACATAGCCGTTGAAATATACCATCTGTGTAAAATTTATCCCTGATGTAAGCAATGCAATGATTGGCATGAGCAGATCTTCCACAAGGGAAGTCACTATTTTTCCAAATGCCCCGCCTATCACCACAGCGACTGCCAGATCCATTACATTTCCTTGCGCCAAAAATTCTTTAAAGTCCTTCCACATAAGATTTTTCCTCCTTTTTAATACTTTCTTCCAGGAGCTTATTTAAACACTCCTTGTCAAAGTGATATTTTGTTCCGCAAAACTGACATACCAGCTCCGCCTGCCCGTCCTCCTCAATGATTTCCTGCAGGTCTTTTGAGCCAATGCTTATGATAACCTTTTCAAGCCGTTCTTCACAGCAGTCGCAATTCCAATTTATATTTCTATATTCCAGCCGCTCTACAGTAAATTCTTCAGGCAGTTCCCGGAAAATTCGAGTCATTAAGCCGTCAAGAATAGATTCTTCAGTTTTTCCTGCAGATTGCTCGATACACTCCTCGATCAGGCTGCTAATGGGAGACATTCTTCCTACCAGCTTTTCCAGTACCTCTGCAGCTTCCGGCTTTGCTTCCGGCATCATCTGAATGATCATACCTCCCGCTGCCAGTACGGAATGGTCTTTGTTAATTTTTACGCCCAACGCCACAGAAGTAGACTGCTGTTCCGACAGGAAGAAATAGGCTGCCAGGTCTTCTCCGATTTCACCTGATACCAATTCTATTTTTCCGACGTAGGGCTCCCTCCATCCCAGATCCTTGATCACGGTAAGCGTTCCCGTACCGATGGCGCCTCCTATATCCAGCTTTCCATTATCCTTAAGCGGGAGTTCGACATTTGGATTTGAGATGTATCCCTTTACGCAGCCTTCTCCATTGGCAGTAACTAAAATTTCAACTGCAGGTCCGTCACCTTTAAACTGAACCGTCAGCTTATCCTCATTATTTTTCAGCTGCAGTCCCATAAGACCTGCTCCGGTCAGGACTCTTCCCAGGGCTGCCGCGCCCAGCGGGCTTGCTTGATGAACCTTCCTTGCGTCCTCAAGCATTTTCGTTGTTATCGCAAGATACACTCTAAATGAGTGGCTTCTATCTATAGCGATCAAAGCTTTGTTCATAATTTCTCCTTAGTAGTTCGATGATTTCTTCCGACTCTTTCTTGCTCCCGCCTTTAGACGAGAGATATATCTTTAGCTTAGGTTCTGTACCGGAAGGTCTAAATATTATACTGGTTCCATCTTCCAGTACATATTCCAGAACATCTGATTTCGGCAAGGTAATCGGTTTGATTTTGATATCCTTGGACGCACCGATGACCTTTCTTGTTGAAGCTTGATAGTCTGCAAATTCAACCACTTTTCTGCCAATGATTTCCGCAGGTGTTTCCTTGCTCAAGCCACTCAGAATTTCGCCCATCATTTTCATTCCTGCGGCGCCCTCAAAGGCAAAATCTATCAGTTCGTTTTTATAATACCCATATTTTTGATATAATTCACCCAATATGTCTACCAGCGTTTTTTCATTCTGCTTATAGTAAGCAGTCATTTCCGCAATCAGCATGGAAGCGTTTACCGCGTCCTTATCCCTGACATATGCGCCAGACAAGTACCCGTAGCTTTCTTCAAATCCAAAGATGTACCTGCTCTCCTCACCTTTTGCTTCCAGTTCTCCAATTCTCTCGCCTATAAATTTAAACCCTGTGAGGACGTCTATCATTTGCACACCATAGTTCTCTGCCACTTTATCCGCCATTTTACTGGTAACGATCGTCTTTATAGCAATTGGATCCTTTGGCATCTGTTTTACATTTTCCCAGTTAATGATTTTTTTGTTGTCCTGTTCGCCGCCGTGACCAGCCTTTTCCCGAATCTGACAGATATAGTCTAAAAGCAAAATCCCAACTTCATTGCCTGTTATAAGGACAAAGTCATCCTTTCCGTTTGCTGTATCCCTGTGTCTTACTGCTATTCCAACACGATCACAATCCGGATCAGTTGCCAGCAGAAGATCCGGGGCGTTGCCTTCCCCAGACAGTTTCTCGCATAGTACAAGGCCCTGTGCCAGAGCTTCCTTTTTCTCCGGGTTTGGATAAGGGCAGGTTGGGAAATTCCCATCCGGTTGTTCTTGCTCCTTTACGATATTTATCCGCTTAATTCCTATCCCGTCAAGAATTCTCCGCACCGGAATATTTCCTGTTCCGTTGAGAGGTGTGTAAACCACCGACAAGTTTGAGCAATCTGCCCAGGTGCTTTCTTTTTTGACCGCGTCCAAATAGACTTCCGTAACCTCCGGCGAAATCAGTTCAATTAAATTTTTTACTTTTTTACTAATTGCAGCAACAGCATCCGGCAAGCCTGCCCCGAGGCTCAAGCCATCAGCAATGGTTTTCACGCCATCGAAAATATCCGTCTTTTCAATCAATGAGAATACTTCTGCCGCAGCTTCCAATGTCATCTGGCAGCCCTCTTCATTATATACCTTATAACCGTTATATTGTGAAGGGTTATGGCTGGCAGTCACCATTACTCCTGCGCTGGAGCGATAATATCTTACTGCGAATGAAAGTGCCGGTGTGGGCATGAGCTCGGGATACAAATAGGATTTGATCCCATTGGCAGCAAATACACATGCCGCCTCCAATGCAAAGCGATCTGAGTTGATTCTGCTGTCGAAAGCTATCGCTACAGAAGGTTCCGCTTTGGAATTTTGATTCCTTCTTCGGCTATAGTGCTGATTTATATAATCTGCCAAGCCCTGTGTCGCCCTTCTTACGGTATATATATTCATTCTATTTGTTCCTGCGCCGAGAACCCCTCTTAACCCGCCGGTGCCAAATTCCAGATTTCTGTAGAAGCGGTTATGGATATCCTCCTGATCTTTGATGCCCAAAAGCTCATCTCTCAGATCCTTATCCAGGTCCTTCTGGACCAGCCAGCGTCTCATCATCTCTTCACTATTACGCATACAAATAACCTCCTAAGACTATTTCCATGATCATTTTCATTTATTAATACCCCCTTTTGGCGATTTTCATTATCAATAAGTTATTTTACCATAATCAGGGGCAGCTGAACAAACCCTGAAAGATAAAAAAAGGGGCCACGCCAGGCGTTACTGTTCACGCTCGGACCCAAAGGGATTGGCTGCGGGTGAAACCGGCTGTTGGAGGGATTTTATAATGCTCTCCGCTGAAATTGAGCAACATGTTCAGTTCCTGTCAAACAGGGTTACAGCACGGTTTGTTTGACAGTCTGAACTTGGCGAGATGAAGCACTGAGAGTATCAAAATCCCGACCTGTCGGTGAGGCTGCAGCCAATCCCTTTGGGTCCGAGCGTGAACAGTAACGCCTGGCGGGCATCAGCCTCTCTGGGAGCTTTCCCTTGGAAACCGCCTTTATGATGCTTCGCATAAAACTCGGTAATAAAGTTTACGGTTTATACGGGGGTCCCCAGAGAGGCATACGAATATTCCTTACTATACGGGGCAAAAGCCGCGCCCCAGGGTAAACGGGCACGGCCTTACAGGAAATATATTTAAATGTAATGAGAGAACTGTGTTCTTGATGTACGTATTATTGGTGTATGATCACACGGATACACCCTCCTTTTTCAGGGTCCTTATCATAGTAGAAGCCGACCATTTGCTTCGACTTATAAGCCTCCAAAGCTGCGTCTATCGTAGAAAGCTCATAGCTGCCCGATGAACCGGAATATACCTCGACGTTTGCAGAAATCGGATAAGTTCCCGTATCGCCGCCGGATGTAACGTACGCGGCATCAAAGCTCTTCACTTGGGTCACAGAAGATAATCTTTGAATATCGTCTATCGTTCCGCTTTCACCGTAAAATTTTGCCGCTCCCGTACCCACCTTCAGCGAACGGTCGGGTGTTGTCAGCGTATTCGTAACGCCTTCGATCATGTATTTATAGGTTCCGCTTACGCTCAGTCCGGATTCATTGGATTTGGCATAGGTCACGACTCCGTATTGCGCCGTATCCCCTGTGACATCATTCAGAATGAGATTGGTTACTTTTCCGCCGCTGGCCTCGTAATACAGGACATCACCGTGCTGGAACCTGACTCCGTCCAGCCGCTGCAGGGAGGTAGCCGTATAATTCCCAAGATTCGTATCCATTATAGTCGCATTGGCGGCGATGCTGGTGGTTCCTATCAGGGACAGGTCCGCATCGACGGTTCCTGTGATATTGCTTCCCGATTTGGCCGTGCCGACAGACATTTTTCCGTTGGAGTCAAAACTGATTTTGATCATATCACCCGGTTCGATCCAATCCTGATTGGCGGCATATTCGATCTCCGATCCGTTTGGATTGATGCCTCTGAAGTAAAATGAGGTATATTCTGAACCATTGGAATTTTCATAAGTCTTAGTGCCTGTTTCTGTGATGTAAACCGCCGCCGATGCATTGACCACCGTGCTGGAAACCGCGTCTGCCACGCCGCCATTTTTTCCGAGAAGCAGGGTGACCGCAGTGCCGATTTTCAAAGTTCCCGTCGACGACAGCGCAGAGAATGCGGCCGAAGATTCCAGCGTATATTCGGAGCCTGAAACGGTTACCGAGGTCACCGCATTCTGGCTTGGCGAGGCTTTTTCATAAATCCCCGTCACCTTGTCGTCATAGACCCAGGTCGTTCCTTTCGACTGGGAATAGTACAGAACGTCATAGATATCCACATCGGAAGCGGATACTACGCTGCCGTTTTTATAAATCATCAAGCTTGATGCCGTCATCCCCAGTTCGCTTGCCCAGTCGCTTGATTTCACGGTATAAGGACCGTTCATATAGTCCGATATGATTGCCGCGTAATCAACCTCTCCGCTGGCATTTAGCGAGTATCCGAGATTTTCCGCATAGGTCCCGATGCCGTCTTTCATTTTTGTTCCCAGCATGTTGTAAATCAGATTGGCGGCACTCCCCCTCGTCAGCAGGGTGCCGACTCCCGCAGATATATTTTTGGAAAGACCGTTATTATAGTAAACATTCATCTGAGCGGAAGGGAACGCGCCTGTAAAATCACTTGCCGTATAGCCCAGAAGCTTAAGCGCGCTGTTGACCCCCTGCTCAAGAGTTATCGTGCTGTCCGGTCGGAAGGTTCCATCGCTGTAGCCCGACATCAGTCCGTTGGATACTGCTATTTTGACATAAGGAGCCGCCCAATGACCGGCGTATACATCCTTGTAGGGTGATGATCTGGAGGTCGTATCCACAAGGTCCTTATAGCTTGACGCCATGACAATCATCTTGGCAAATTCCGCTCTCGTCACCGTGTCTGAAAGATTATAGCTGCCGCTGCTGTCTGGGCTGATGATCCCCATGGATGCGAGAATCGTTGTCGCGCTTCCGCCGGATATGCCGTTGTCCGCCGCATGGGCCGGAATCGTTACATTGGCAAAAAGAAGCGCGGCAACAAGTAAAATCGTAAGACTCGAACCGAGCCTGGTATTCTTAATGTAGCTTAATGTACTCATCAATATAAATTCTTCCTTTCTTTTTTTATAATCAATCGTTATTCCTCACGCCCGGCACGGATTCGTCTGTGAACAATCAATCATATCTTAACGCATCAATGGGATTCATCTTCGCGGCTTTATTTGCGGGGAAATACCCGAAAACTATACCGATCCCAACTGATACGGAAAATGCAATGGCAACCGCATTCCAGGAAGGGACCACCGTCATGTCCATAATAACTCCAGCGGCATAAGCCGCTCCAATGCCAAATATGATCCCTATGATCCCTCCCGCCGAGCTGGTCGTGGCTGCTTCGATAATAAACTGCCGCATGATATCCTTTCTCTTTGCTCCTAGAGATTTTCTGATGCCGATTTCCCGGGTACGCTCCGTAACGGATACCAACATGATATTCATGATGCCGATGCCGCCCACCACCAGGGAAATTCCGGCGATGCCCACAAGTACCAACGCCATGGAAGACGTCATTTCATTGACTGCTTCGATCATCTCTGACATGCTGGTGACCCTGTAAGCGTTTTCATCTTCAAATACCGAATACATCATATTCTCTATTACCGTCTTGCTGGTTTCAATCTCATCGGTGTCCACCGCCGTCAGGTAATATGAACTGATCCTGGCGTTGTCGGCCAGCCTGGTCGCCGCCGTATAAGGGACATATATCACATCATCATCGGAGCCTTCCTCCGAATCGGCTGTTTCTTCCAGTAAACCCACCACCTTATAAGAGGAACCGTTGAGTTTGACAGTCTCACCTATCGGATCCGCCCCCTCGAACAACTCCTGAGCTTCATATGCGCCGATTACGCAAACCTTCAGCCTTCGCAGCGTATCGATGTATTGAATAAACCGACCTTCCGTCACTGCGACGCTCTGCATATCGTCATAAAATTCGTTAACGCCGATCACCGTAGTGCTGACCGAATTGACGTCATATTTCGCAGTCACGGAAGCAGTCACTCTGGGGCTGTATTGATCCAAATATTCCGGATTTTCCTCCACCAAAGTTTCCACTTCTTCCACCGACAGGGTCCTGTTGGTACCCCTGCCCATGACATTGACGGTCAGTGTATTTGTTCCCATGCTTTCAAAGCTGGAGGTCATATCCTGGGACAGACCGTTCATCAGGCTTACAAGAATAATAACGGAGGCCACGCCGATTATGATGCCCAGCATGGTCAGGAAGGATCTCATTTTACTCGTTTTCAAGCTTTTGATCGCTAGGCGGAAGGATTGTTTGAAATTCATACGGCGTCTCCCATCCCCGCAGCCTTCGGAACAGCACGCTTTACATTTCCTTTTCCGGGAATTCCGCTTCTTTCATGTTCCGTTTTCGGTACACTGTGACCGGAATCCTCAACAATCTTCCCGTCAGAGATCCGGATGATCCGTTTCGCCTTTTCCGCGACTCCCATATCATGGGTGATCAGAATGATCGTATTCCCTTCCCCGTTAAGCTTCTGCAAAAACTCCAGTACCTCTTTCCCTGTTTTGGTGTCCAGCGCGCCGGTGGGTTCGTCCGCCAGGATAATGGAAGGATTTCCTGCCAGCGCTCTCGCTATGGATACCCTTTGCTGTTGTCCTCCAGACAATTGAGACGGCAGATTGTTCATTTTATCCTCTATGCCGACTTTTCTCAAAGCTTCTCTCGCAGCTTCAATTCTTTCCTTTTCATGAACCCCCTTATAGACTAACGGAAGCTCCACATTTTCCAAAACATTCAGCTTGTGAATGAGATTATACTGCTGAAAAATGAAGCCCAGAGTCTTATTGCGGACCTCAGCCAGTTCATCGTCTTTCATATGACTCACATCCTGGTCATTCAGGTAATACTTTCCGCTGGTGGGGACATCCAGGCAGCCGATAATATTCATACAGGTAGACTTTCCCGAACCGGATTGACCGATAATGGCTGCCATTTCGTTTTCTCTGATTTCAAGGGAGACTCCATCAATAGCCCGGACCTCGTTTTCTCCCATATTATATATTTTATATACTTCTTCCAATCGAATCATTGCGTTCACCTCAAATCACTGCGTTCACCTTACATTCCCCGACCGCCGCCACCGGAGGGAGGGCCGCCGCCGGAAGGCATACCGCCGCCGGAAGGTATTCCTCCGGGCATCATCTGCTGCTGCTGAGAAGATGATTCTTCGCCGCTGCTTTTTACTACGGGGACCAGAACGATATCCCCTTCGGACAAACCGTTTGTAACTTCGATATAGGATTCATCGTTCAATCCCATTTCGATTCTGACATATTTTGCTCCCTCCGGCGCGGCGCTCTGATCAAGACCTTCTGTTCCTTCTGTACTCTTTACCAGAACCGTATTCCCTCTGTTCACTGCCGTTACCGGCACTCTCAGTACGTCTTTCGCCGAATCAACGATGATTTCTGCCGAAACATTCATTCCCGGCCACAGATCACCCGCGTCATTGATTACGATCGTCACAGGATAGGAGGTAACGCCCTCTGAGGAGCTTCCTAATATCCCGATATTATCCACGTAACCGGTAAAATCCCTGCCGCTCAATGCGTCCGCGGTGATGCTTACCTCCTGCCCTTCCTCCAATTGAGCGATATCCAACTCGTCAACATTGATAGTAAAGGTCATAACCGACATGTCGGCAATAACGCACAGAGCTGTCGAACCAGAGTTGGAAGACTCCAGCGTGTCGCCGGTCTTTACATTTTTTTCAACCACCGTACCGGAGATGGGAGCCGTAATGCTGTATTCATCCAACTGTTCCTGCGAACTCTCATAGGAGAGCTGCGACTCCCGCAGTGACAATTGGCTGCTTTTCAGATCCTTGTTGGACGAATCGTTGGCAAGCTGAACGATGTCGTCGCCTTTGCCCAGGTATTCTCCTTCTGACGCGATAATCTTTGAAACCATTCCGGAGGTTTTCGAGGTCACGATCTTTTCCGTATTGCCTTCAAGTGCCGCGCCCTCATAGCAGTCGATCCCTCCGGCGTTGACGGTAACATAGGTGCCGCTATCCAGCGCTCCCGGATTTTTAACCGTAACCTCTACGTCCGTAACTTCTATATATCCGCTTAAAACCCTTTTTGAGCCGTATATTTTACTTATGCTGCCGTCAAGCTGCTCAAAGGTATTCTCCGCCGTAACCGTGACAGACTTCCCTACATAAAGGCTGCTTACGTCCGCCGTACTGAATGAGACCTTGGCCGTTAAATACGCGTCATCTACAATCGTGGCAACTTTCGCGCCGCTGTTAATGTTGGCGCCCTTTTCTACCAGAATCTCCGTGACCCGCCCGGAAATAGGGGCCGAAACCGTAAGCCCGTTATAGGCATCCAGACTGTCCTGATACGACAGTTGCGCTTTCTCATAGCTGATATTTGCCTTTTCCAATGTCTTTTCCATATCGGAGGAATCGATTTTATACAGGACCTGCCCTGCTTCGACACTGTCTCCTTCTTCAAAGGTATCTTCAAGCACATCTCCTTCTATCAGTGAAATCACGGAATACTGCTTGTTGGGTTCCACTGTTCCTTCACCGCTGATCACAACGGTCACATCCCCCTTTCCCACTTCGTGTTCCGAGTAGGCCGTGTCTTTCGCCTCCCCTGTGAAGTTGCCGAAGGCAGTCGCCGTTAGTCCCAAAAGAACCGCTAAAAAAACAAGAATAAAAATGATCCTGCGCTTTTTCAGACTCAGATAGGTGACCTTTTTTATAAAAGGAATTTTTCCGATCACTCCGTAGACCCTGGCGACCGCCCCGGAATTTTCTATTTTAAACACCCCTTCTTTTAATCTTTTTATTGAGGCCGCCCTCGCAGCCTTTTCTTTCAAACCCAATTTCCGTTCCTCTCTTTCCTCCCGCTGTGGCAATACCGTACTTTTTTATTTAATAGAAAATATCGTGGTATTAGCGCCATGTTTGTTTCACCGGATTTATTTTACTTTTCAATTGTGTTCATTGAGTGAAAACTGTGTGGCTGCCATCTAAAAAAGTGTTTGGCGCCGCACCGCACTGTGCGTGTTTGCAGCAGAAATTGTGAAACCTATTATCGACTTTGATGCAAAGCATCTTAATGACGGGCTGGATCAATTTACCAATACCACACAAAATCTTCACAGGGTCTCCATAACCAATCAATATAATTAATGTGTCCTGAGCAAACTCCAAGTTTATAGAATGGTTGATCAGAGCATACTGGAAAATAAAATTGAATTAGAAGGGAGTGAATTGAGATGAGAAAAATTCGATTAATGGCATGTTTACTGGCGGCAACCCTGGTTGTCGCATCTTTCGCCGGCTGCGAAAGTTCGGAGGTGACCGGTGCAGACTCTGCCACAGATCAAGAGAAAAGCGGAGCGAGGCAAGAAAGAGGCGTCATGGCCAAGGTAGTCTCTCTGAATAACGACCAGCTTACCGTAATTTTGGCCGACATGCCAAGCGATATGCCGAAAGGCGGCGACGAAGGAGGCACACCTCCGGACAAAGGCACTCCGCCTGCAATGAATACCTCACCAGGCAGCTATTCGCTGCCGCCGGGAAATACCGCGCCCGGCGGAGCAGAG
>JAQWBM010000054.1 GCA_028706405.1 Eubacteriales bacterium | reverse complement strand
GCTTACGGATCATTGCTACCATTTCATCCTCCGTAAGTTTGCCGGTTCCAAAAGTATCCACCGCAATCGAGGTCGGTTCAGCAACACCGATTGCATAGGACAACTGAATCTCGCATTTATCCGCCAAACCGGCAGCTACTATGTTTTTAGCTACATATCGGGCAGCATAGGAAGCGGAACGATCCACCTTGGTGCAGTCCTTACCGGAGAAAGCACCGCCACCATGTCTGGCATAACCGCCGTAGGTGTCTACAATAATCTTTCGCCCGGTCACCCCACTGTCGCCGTTTGGTCCGCCGATCACAAAACGGCCGGTCGGATTGATAAAGAATTTCGTATTCTCATCCACCATCTCTGCCGGAAGGACAGGATCCAGCACATATTTCTTCACATCCTTACGCAGCTGCTTGATAGTTACATTATCATCATGCTGTGTGGATAATACGACAGCATTCAGATGAATCGGTCGGCCCTCCTCGTCATATTCGACGGTAACCTGGGATTTGCCATCCGGACGCAGATAGTTTAAGACACCGTCTTTTCTGACTTTTGTTAGTTGTCTCGTCAGCTTATGTGCTAAAGAGATCGGATAAGGCATATACTCCTCCGTCTCGTTGCTCGCATAGCCAAACATCATACCCTGGTCTCCTGCGCCAATCGATAGATCTTCATCCTTTGCTACATTTTCCTTAACCTCCAGGGATGAATCGACTCCCATGGCGATATCCTTCGACTGCTCATCCAATGCTACGATCACACCGCAGGTGTTGGCATCAAACCCATAATCGGATCTATCGTATCCAATTTCTCTTATCGTATCACGAACGATCTTTTGGATATCCACATATCCGTTTGTTGTAATCTCTCCCATCACTAATACCAATCCGGTCGTTATCGCTGTTTCACAGGCAACTCTGCTCATGGGATCCTGCTCCAGCAGGGCATCTAATACCGCATCGGAGATCTGGTCACAAATTTTATCCGGATGTCCTTCTGTTACGGACTCGGAAGTAAATAATCTTTTTTGCATTTTAACCTCATTTCTGCGCGGCTTGTCTGCATCATGAAGTTTGTGAATGCCGCGCAGACACAAACTCTGTGAGTAAAAGAATGCAAATGGTTTCTATGCGCATCCTTAGCGGAGCGATTTTTATCGTATACGATAAAAATAAGTCCGCAATATGCGGACTTGATAAGCAGGAATCAAATCCTCTTATTGTTCGATTGCTCGCTCAGGTTGGCACCTTCCTTATTAGGGGTTGCCGTGACTTCATAGAGCCTTTACTCTCCGTCACTCTGAATAAGAGAAATTTTGTTCTATTAAATTATATCAATTGATAATAATTACTTATACCATATAACGAAATGAACCTTTCGTCAAGGATTATTTTCAATTCGGGCTAGCTTACTTTTAATTTAAATTTACGAACCGCCTTGGAATCTTCCGAGTCAATTTTCTCCATTGCCGCACCCAGCTGCTGCATCTTATATTCAAAGTTTTCGTAACCGCGCTCAATATATTCGACATTTTCTACGATTGTAAAGCCCTCTGCCATTAAACCGGCGATTACAAGCGCTGCACCGGCACGCAGATCCGGTGCACTTACCACGGCTCCGGTCAGCCGTTCCACACCGTCAATGATTGCCGTATTGCTTTCCACCTTTATAGAGGCGCCCATACGGGATAATTCGTCCACGTATTTAAAACGGTTTTCGAAAATACTCTCCGTTACAATGCTTGTTCCCTTCGATACCGACAGCAGTGTTGCCATCTGCGGCTGCATATCGGTTAAAAAGCCGGGATAGACCAGGGTCTTTACATGAGTATTGCCAAGTCTGCCGCTTGCTTTTACACGCACGGCATCATCAAATTCTTCAACCTCTGCCCCGATCTCCATCAGCTTCGCCGTAAATGCTTCCAGATGCTTTGGAATTACGTTTTTGATCAGCACATTTCCCTTGGACGCTGCCGCAGCAAACATAAAGGTTCCTGCTTCAATTTGATCGGGAATAATAGAATATTCACTGCCATGCAATTTTTTAACACCTTTGATACGGATCACATCCGTACCGGCGCCTTTGATATTCGCACCCATGCTGTTTAAAAAGTTGGCTACATCTACGACATGCGGTTCCTTTGCCGCATTTTCCAGAATCGTCATACCATCTGCCATACTGGCTGCCAGCATGGTATTAATCGTTGCCCCTACACTGGATCCGTCAAAATAAATATGCGCACCTGCAAGATTGACTGTCTGCGCACAAATTAAGCCGTGCTCGATCTTTACCTCACACCCCAGCGCCTCAAAGCCCTTGATATGCTGGTCAATCGGCCTGCTTCCAATGTTGCATCCTCCCGGTAATGCCACCTGTGCACTTTTATATTTTCCAAGCAATGCTCCCAATAAATAATAGGAGGCTCTGATTTTTCTTATATAATCAAAATCCACACTTACGGAATTAATTTTACTTGCATTTATTTTTACCGAATTCTTTGATCGTTCTACTTTTGCACCGATATCTTCGATTGCTCTTAGTAATACTTCAATATCCTTTACATTTGGCACGTTTTCAATTTTGACCGTCTCATCCGTCATAATTGCTGCAGCTATTATTCCCAAAGCCGCATTTTTATAACCGCTAATCGTAACTTCCCCGTTTAGCGGCCGCCCACCTTTAATAATATATTGCTCCATTGCACACCTCTAATAGTTTTTATCTTTATCGAACAAATGATTGTTAATTTTGCATATAAAACAGGTCATGAGTTTGTTAACTATTTATCCATAAATTGATTATACCACAAAGTGAAGTTTTGTAAATTGTTTTTTGATAATACAAACATACTAATTGCCCGATAATTCCGCACTTTCTTACTTCATCCCCCTCTCATTTCCTCTTTTGACAATTGGTGATTGAATTTTTTTAGAATATTCTATAATAAATTGTTCTCTTGCCATAGTAATATTTTAAATAAGATTACCTTTTCTATTCATTTACCCATCCATAAATCTGAAGGGAATTCTATTACAAAATGCCTATGTTTTGAAATTGGTTTAAAACATTGAATTTTTGATAAAATATGTTATAATCAAATAACAACCAGAGGAAAAGTTAGGTAACCTTTACACATAAAAGATAAAGTAGGCCTTAAACGGAGATGATTTTATGGCATCAAATTATATTACAATTGAATCTGTTACCGGTGGTGTAAAAAATCGTGTAAAACAGAATCTTAAATTTAAAACAGGTAAATTTGTCTGGAGAATTAAATTCACTGCTCCTTTGAATCCCTCCTCGGTAAATAACCGTAACCTGTATGTTACTTCTTTAAATCAGGTACCGTTACTTACAAATATACGGTATGATTCGGTCCATAATTATATCGAGATTGAACCCCTGGAGCCCTATGAAAAAGACCAATCCTACCTGTTACACGTCACTACCAATGTCAAATCCAAACATGGGCAAAAGCTGCCGAATGAAATTTCAATTCAATTTCGAGTATAAAATAACAAAGATGACGTATCACTCCTTCGTTACTTCTTTCTCATCCGTTAGCGGTTCCTCCGATTCTTCTGGAGGATCCTCGTCATCTTCGATCACTCCATGTTCTTCTTGGCTTTCCTGGTTTTTCTGATTTCCCCAATTGCTTTGTTCTTCCGGTTCTTCCGGGTTTTCTTGTTTTTCCCAGTTTTCCGGTTCTTCTTGATTACTCTGTTCTTCCGATTCCTCTTTTTTTTGCTTTGCTGCCTTGGCACGGCGCTTTAATTCCTCTATCATTTTCTCTTTATCGGTTTCACCGGAATAATATGCCTTTAGCATTTTGGCTTTCTCTACATAATTTCCTTCCCCGAACCATAGAATGATATCCGAGCATTCCTGAATACAAGCTTCCTCCATGCCGGCTTTATAATAAAGCTTCGCCAATTCGTAAGCCCACTTTTCTATGTATTCCGTATTCTTAAGCGTAACCAGTGTATCGATCAGCTTTTCATACGGCTCCCCTTTCAGCTTATCGATCCGATAGCGGAAAATATAATTATAAAAGTCTTTCGGTGCCATTTTTTCATATTCTTTCAGATAATATTCTGCATCCGGAACGTTAAGCATCTTAATCGACAGCGTGACCAATTGAAATAGGACTTTTCTGGTTTTAAATTTCTGATATACCTTTAACAGAAGCTCCATTGCCTCCTCATATCTTCCATTCTCCTTATATACTTCAGCCATAATACTTAGATCAGAGGTGTTTTTTATCTTCTTAAGGGAAATCGTATTCAGTATTTTCAGAGCGGTTTCGTAATCTCCCTCTCCCATCTTCTTTCTCATTTCTTCGATTTTAACTATATTCTCATAGACGCCCATAGATTATAACCTCCTTTGCATCACCGTTTGTTACCTTGAATAACATTATACTATCATTTGTATCTGCATTCGACAAGTATATATAACAGCAAAATACTGCCCCAACAACGTTTGAGACAGTATTTATTATAGGAGTGTCATAAATCACATAAAAGCTATAAATTCATCTTGCCCGGAATTAGTACTCTTTATAATAATTTAAGGTGTTAAGGAGCTCCGGCACCAATTCTATCCTGTCTTTTTCCAGAAGACGATGCCTGGATTCCACTTCCCGTATTTTCTTTAGTTTTTCACGATTGTAGCGCGCCATTGCTTCTTCAAATAGTGGCTGCATTCCCAATCTTTCGCGAATTGCCTTGGCAAACGGACAATAGGTCGCTAGCATTTCGCGAACCGGTTTATTTAATCGGATTGCTCCCTTGGCTTCATAATTGATCCACTGCTCATAATCAATTACAAAGATTTCTCTGCTGTTATTACGTCCCTTCTGAATCTGATTCTTGAGCTTCTCTTTCTTTTCCTCCGAGAGATCTTTATTCTTGCGGTAGAATTGCAGATAGTCGGAATACTCCGAAGTAAGGGATTTATGCTTGATATCATTCCATGCCGTACCTTCTATGGTTCTGCACATCTCCCAGCGAAATCTTCCAAATACCTTTACCATTAAGGTGGTCAAATTGGTAAAGGTAAAGATCGGAAATAGGAATCGCCCAGAGGTATCTCTCTTTTTCCCCGTAATCTCCTGCCACATAATCCCGTTACATCCGACCGTCGGCATTAAGATAATGTCCGGATAAACCCGTTTTATAATGTATTCCTTAGTAATTTTCTTTTCCTCATTGGAATAGATTACTTCGTGGTCAAAGACAGAGTAATCAATCTCAAGCAGCTTATTAATAGTTGCATTTATCTTCTCCGGTGTCACATGGATTCGGTCAAAATCGCTGGCAAGCATATCCCTGTGCAATACGGGAACAAAAACAGAGATCTGACCATTCGTCGTCCGATTGTTGTAACGAAACATATTTTGTATCTCGTATTCTACTTTTCTGATCGGATTAACCAGCCAGTCCCGTCCTTCCTCCTCTGTTAGTTTCCCTTGCTTTCGTATGGATCTGACATATTCCGGGTATTCCATGTCAAATTCATTCTTTGACGGATCCTTCCTGCCTTCATAAATTAAGGTCAGCCATTCCTTGATATTGTAAACCCCGCAAGTGCCATTACAGGGTGTTTCTTTTAAAAAATAAAGGGAAAGCAGCTGTTCGTTTGTCAAAAGACGTTCATCGGCATATCCGTATTTTAAAAACATATCAATTATCTTGGGGACCTGCTTCGTTTTATATGCCTTAAGAAAGACTTTCATATATAATTCATAATGATTTGCTGTTACATTTCTTCGAATGGTACGGGTCTCATTATCGGAAGAGCTTCGATCCTTCAGGTTGATAAAATCCAGCATAGCGTCCTTCATGGATTCTGCTTTCTCCGTACTGATTTCCGCATAGTCTATAATCTTTTGGAAGGAATCCTTCAGTTCCTGCATGGCTTTTTCGGAATCCGCCTTCGAATACTTTAAAAAGGTTTCTTTATTTATTGTTTCCTTCGTATCCGTTATAAGAAGATTGTAGATTTCCTCCATCCGCTTGCGGTTTACGGAATACGGGAAGCCAATCATCCGATTTACAAAATCATCTGCCTTATTGACCTCTTTCATAATTTTCTTCATGAGGTCGAGAAATTCCTGGTTATCCCCGCCGGCGCTGCTGATCTCAAGGGCCAGCCCGGCAATCAATTGGAAAAAGCAGGTTTCCGTATCATCAAAGAGGCATTCGATTAAGGATATATAAGCTTGGGCCTGCTCTTTTAAAATTTCAATCAGTTGATTTATGATACCGACCTGATCATTTACCTGAAATAACGTTATCGCATTCCCATAGGAGTAGAAAGACTTGATAACCTCCATCGGCAACGCTCTGCATTCAATATAATACCCAATCCGATCCTCCATAAGCTCCAGGTCATACTCCGGCAGGTATAATTCATCGAAACGGTCCGAGGTCCGTGCCCGGTATCCCCCTCGATTCGCGGAATCTAAATATTCCTGATAGCTTTCTGTCAGAAATTCATATATACTGGAAAAATGTTTACGCATACCTTGATAGATTTGATTAAGATCATATATTTCTCTATTGTTGGATGCCACCATAAACCCATGATAATCACTGTTAATTGAAAAAATCTGTTCCAATTCTTCGTTTTGATTAACGGGAAATGCATAGATAAACAAGTCATCTAAGGCTGTATATGTACTTTGGAATTTACCGGTATATAAATCATTTACTCCTAGAAAGGCTCCTGTACTCACAACCATTTTTGCACCATTATTGTGAATTAATACTCTCCCCTTTATCACAAGGGCGATACTAAAAACAGGCTCTCCTTCCGTGAAAATAACGGTTCCTTTCATTAGTTGGTTTACTGCATTGGGATTTAATCTCCATTCCATTGTTACACCGCCTTAATCTATTCTGTATTCATGTTCTCAATTGCTACTGTTCACACCCGGACAAAGTTTATAATATGATTTTGACAAATGATATTCGATAAGGAGTATTTGCATTTGTCGAAATCATAGCATGGCATACATGTCGGGTGTGAATAGTAGCTCTCAACTGTTATTATATACTAAATTATCTTTTAAAAAAGGGGAATATCCCATATTTTATCAATATAGGACAAAATTCTTATATCCCTGTTCCGAAATAAAGGAAGCCCTTTCCTGCCGGGAAAGCATGTTTTTAATAATAATAGTAACTTCTTAACGGAGCGTTTTTTATCGTATAGGACGTAATTTCTTATATGACAAAAAAAGAGTACCGATTCTTCACGATACTCTGTAAATTCATTGCTAATTATATTTTAATCCGTGCGTTCTGCTTTGGATGAATACCATAAGCGTTACCTTTACAGTTAACTCGATCCAGGCATCCTCACGGCACACAGGAGGTTTTGCTTAGTGCTGCTTCATTCCTGACCTGACACGGTTCACAAATTCCTGTTGCGTAAGACCCAAACGTCAACACCACTTATAAAGGGCTGCCCTACAGTAAAATCATCCGGGGCAGAACATCACCCCTGCTATAGCGGATTGCAGGTACAGGGCACCGCTATCTCCCCGGCTGCACGGAAATTTTATAACAAAATTATAGAACAATTTTAATTGCAGCGAAAAGCTGTATGCCAAGTATAAAGCTTTTTTACTCTTATGTCAACCCTCAGATTTTTCCTTTTTCTTCCTTCCTGTCCCCTCTTTTATCCTCTGCTGCTTCCTTCTCTGCCAGTTTCTGCTGCTTGTTCCGGCATCTGAGTTCTTTAAAGAATGTCTGCAATATTTCGGTGCACTCCTTTTCCATAACACCGTAAACCAGCTCGGCCTGATGGTTAAACTCCTCCATCTGTAATAGATTGAGTATCGAGCCGGCGCAGCCTGCCTTCGGATTCTTAGTGCCTACCACCACTTGCTTAATTCTCGCCTGAACAATTGCTCCGGCACACATCTGACATGGCTCTAACGTAACATACATAATGCAGTCTTCCAGGCGCCAATCTCCCATGGCTTTACTGGCCTTCTCGATTGCAATCAGCTCCGCATGGGCTAAGGTTGTTTTCTTTGTATTCCGTTTATTATAACCTCTTCCGATTATTTTATCCTGATAGACAATTACGCATCCGATGGGTACCTCTCCCAAACGATATGCTTTCTTAGCCTGCTTCAGTGCTTCCTTCATGTATTGCTCATTGGTGGACATTACCTTCATTTCCTTTTCATATGGACTACGGACAAGAAATTTGTTATAGTAATTGTATCATAACCATAACGAGGTGACAATATGCAGATCCATGGTTTTAATAAGACGACCCTGCTCGATTATCCGCAGCATCTGGCCGCTACCATATTCCTGGGCAGCTGCAATATGCGCTGTCCTTTTTGCCATAATTCCTCCTTAGTGCTGCATCCGGATTCTATTCCCGCGATTCCAACCGAGGAGGTTCTTTCCTACCTTGCTAAGCGAAGAGGTATCTTAGAGGGGGTATGTATTACCGGCGGTGAGCCAACCGTGAATCCGGACCTTCCCGACCTGATTAAAGAGATTAAGGCACTGGGGCTTAAGGTAAAATTAGATACCAATGGTTCTAATCCTTCGCTTCTAAAGGCTTTAGTAGAAGATAAGCTGATTGATTATGTTGCTATGGATATTAAAAATTCCAGAGAAAATTACGGTTTATCCGTTGGTATAAAAGAATATAATACAAATAAAATTAATGATAGTATCACCTATCTATTAACTTCTCCAATTGCATATGAATTTCGCACGACGATTGTTAAGGAGCATCATACTTCAGAGGATATCCGGTCCATCGGACAATGGATCAGCGGGGCTAAGGCATATTATCTGCAGTCCTATAAGGATTCCGGAGAAATTCTCTCCCCAGGTCTTAGCAGCCATACAAAGGATACCTTGCTAAGTTTTGTTAAGCTGCTTACCCCCTATGTTGAAAAGGTGGAACTAAGGGGCGTGGACTAGTGCATAAGGAGGCGTAATTCGTGCAGCATACCTGTGAAACAAGTCGTCTGATCTTAAAAACCCTGGGCAAGGAGGCCGCGCCCATGGTTTTGTCCTTTTATGAAGAAAACCGATCCAGCTTTGAACCCTGGGAGCCCAAGCGGCCGAATAATTTCTATACCCTCTTCTATCAAAAAGCTTCCCTTTCTGCGGAATATCATCAAATGGCAGAAGGAAAGCTCTTAAGATACTGGGTATTTCGAAAGGATAATCCCGACGAGATTATTGGTACCGTTTGCTTTCAAAACTTTCTTAGGGCTCCCTATCTTAGCTGCAGCCTTGGATATAAATATGGGTATAAATATAATCATAAGGGCTATGCCTATGAGAGCATTCAAAGGGGAATTCGTCTTGTCTGGGACGAATATAAAATACACCGTATTGAGGCTTTTATAATGCCGAACAACGAACCTTCCCTCCGGCTTATCAAACGGCTTGATTTTGTCTATGAGGGTATCTGTTACTCCTATGCCTGCATCAATGGCCAATGGGCCGATCATCAGCGCTATGCCTTGATTAATCCTTCGGATAAAGAGTAAAAGAACATTCCCTATAGCGTAATGACCGCGCAAAGATAAGGAAACATATGTAAGATATAAGTAAGAATGCAGTCCCTGCATTATACAGAAACCGCAATATACCAGTATCCGAAATCTCCCTGTCTTAATTCCCGCTTCTTTGCCGGTTTAAAGCAATCAAAGCCGAACATTCTGGCAATAAATTTCTCCTTGTTATGATATGTTCCCGGAACCCCGATGATGTAACGGGCCCCAAACCGGTCCTTCATCTTTGCAAATATCAGATGCCGGTAGCTGTAGTATCCGTGTAGGAGAAAGCTGTTATTGCTTAATCCCCAGAGCTCTCTTGGCAGAAGTCCGATATCCTTAGGCTCAATCTTTACCGATAGAATGACCTCATTATCTTCAAAAGGATTAATCCTTGGAAAGCTTTGAAACATCCTGGCGGCTACCGGTGATTCCATACTACTGTATGGTCGATTGGCTGCCCGGTTCCTTGCTGCTTCCGTCCTCTCCTCACTTGGTATCTGCCCCACTGCGGTTTCCTGCTTCTCCGCCATGGCTTCCCTGGTTTCCTGCTTCGTATCTATGGCTTCTGCGGTTCCTTTCTGCACAGCCATCGTTTCCTGTAATTCTTTCTTCGTATCTGCGGTCTCTTTAGCTTCCCCCTTCGTATCTATGATTTCCTGGGGTTCCTTCTTCGCAGTCATAGTTTCCCGGGCTTCCTGCCTCGTATCTGTGGTCTCCTGAGGTTCCTTCTTCGTCTCTATGGTTTCTTTGGTTTCCCTAGTTTCCTTCTTCGTATCCATAGCCTCTGCGGTTTCTTTCTGCACAGCCATCGTTTCCTGTAATTCTTTCTTCGTATCTGCGGTCTCTTTAGCTTCCCCCTTCGTATCTATGATTTCCTGGGGTTCCTTTTTCGCAGTCCCTTTCCTATCCAGTCCTCTACTTTCTGCTATCGGATCTTTTCCTGCGGTTCTGTTTCTATCATATTCTTTCTCCCCTCTCACAGGAAGGTCTGATTCTCGTTCAATCCCTCCACTCCTGCCGGGCCCCCCTGCACTTGCCGGGTTGCCGTTTTCCGCGAATCGGTCTCCTGGTATGGGATTCGCTCCCCCTAAGTCGATTTTCTTCTGCGGAGCATAAGGATTATTCGGTAAACGCTCTACCGTTTTCCAGCCTCTCGGCAATTTATACTTTGGTATCGTTGCCTCCTCCTCTATCGTAGGTAAGGGCTGGCCGGTAAGACGGTTTTGCGAAACGGGCGGTACCTCTTTCTCCGGCGCCACTGGGATTTCTTTCGGAGGCACTTTCTTTGGTTTTGGTTTCATTGCCGCCATAATTTCTTTTGCCTCAATCGGCTTATCGTCCCATTCTGTGGCATAAAATTCTCCCGAATTCAGAAAAAGAATGATCCCGCCTATATCGGAAAGCGTATAACCGGACTCCATAATATTATTCTCATCCGCCAAAAGCTTGCCATCCAATATCTGGTTTTTCAGTCGGGAGTCCCCCAGGTAAATAAGCTCTGTACCGTTATGATCCCTATGAATTAAATAAGTCGGAAATATACTGTCTGGTTGTCCCAGCATTTGTACATGCAGAGTAACTTTGCACTGTCCATTCTTTGCCTCAATCCGGGCATAACCAGAATTCTTTCTCTTTATCCCATTTTCATATTGATACATATACGAAACCATTCTTTTATAGTCAGCCAAAATATCACTCCTTTGCTATTCAAAGTTTTCGTTGTTTTATGATTCTTTTTAAATATATTCCGAAGAAACCGGCAATATTCCAAACACCCTTTTCAATCCGCTCATCCGATATAAAATCCCCCTTTTTATAAGAGCAAAGAGTTTGATTTGAGTGCGTTCTGCCGTAGGCAGATAAATACCTCTTTTTTAATAAAAAACAGGGTTGCTGCATTTGTTTTGCAACAACCCTATAATTGTAAATTTATCTGTCTTTTATCACGTATGTTATCCGTGTGGTAAGTAACCGGATAGAACCTCCGGTAACTTTTATCGCCGATGTTATCCTCGGGATACATTCGATTCTTTATATTTTGTGGATCATCCCATGTTACTGTTCACACCCTGGGCAAAGTCTATCATATGATTTCGACAAATGGTATCCCATAAGGAGTATTTGCATTCGTCGGTACTTTGGCTCCGTATTGTGGAGCCTTATGTACCGCTACGTAATGCAACGAAGCGAAAGCGTCTCCGAATTCGGATACATTTGTCGAAATCATAACACGGTATATATGGTGGGTGTGAATAGTAACCATCCCACCTTTATTGAATTCCCTTGTGGATTTCTTGGAGTGATTTTACGCCGGCTGCCTGATTGCTCTTCATCTGTTTGATTCCGGCAATGGTTGCTTTCGCCGCTGCCATTGTGGTTACATAGCTAATTCTTGCTTTAATTGCAGCCTTTCTGATATAGCTGTCATCCTGCGCACTCTTCTTATCGATCGGCGTATTTACTATGATATCGATCTTGCCGTTCGTAACCGCATCTAAAATGTTCGGCCGCCCCTGATATAATTTAAATATTTTCTCCGCCGGTATATGATTGGAGGTTATTAAATCATAGGTACCGCCGGTTGCCAGAATCTTAAATCCGCATTCGGCAAACCCCTTCGCGACCTCTACAACCTCCGCTTTATCCCGGTCATTTACGCTAATTAAAACAGTCCCGTTAAGCGGAATCTTTGTGCCGGCTGCCTCCTGCGATTTATAAAAGGCTTCCCCGAAGCTTTCCGACAAACCGAGTACTTCGCCCGTGGAGCGCATCTCCGGTCCAAGTACCGGGTCAACCTCCGGAAACATGTTAAACGGAAATACCGCTTCCTTTACTCCATAATGGGCAAACTTCTTATTCTTCAGATCTTGTACCGGGGAAGGCTTTCCGGTAAGCTGATCAACAATAATCTGGGTTGCCAGTTTTACCATATTGATATTGCATACCTTAGACACTAACGGCACCGTCCTCGATGCCCTTGGATTCGCCTCCAGAACATAAACAATACCATTCTCGATGGCATACTGCATATTCATAAGTCCGCAGACTTTTAATTCCTTTGCGATTTTTATCGTATATTCCTTGATTGTGTTTAAATTCTCCTCGGAAATGTTTAATGACGGTATCACACAGGCAGAGTCACCGGAATGGATTCCCGCCAGTTCAATGTGCTCCATAACCGCAGGCACAAAGGCATTTTGTCCGTCACTGATCGCATCCGCCTCACATTCCAGTGCATTATTCAGGAAACGGTCAATTAAGATCGGCCGGTCCGGGGTAACTCCAACCGCTGCTTTCATATAAGTTTCCATACTTTCATCATCATGGACAACTTCCATTCCGCGCCCGCCCAGTACATAGGAGGGACGGACCATAACCGGATATCCGATCTTTTTTGCGATCAAAAGGGCTTCCTCCACATTGACCGCCATTCCGGATTCCGGCATAGGAATACCGAGCTTGTCCATCATGATCCGGAAATGATCCCTGTCCTCTGCAAGGTCAATGGCCTCGGGTGTCGTTCCCAGAATATTGACCCCATTTGCCTTCAGTTCGGCAGATAAATTAAGCGGTGTCTGTCCTCCGAACTGCGCAATAACGCCAAGCGGTTTTTCCTTCTCATAGATGCTTAATACATCTTCTACAGTCAGCGGTTCAAAGTATAATTTATCCGAAGTATCCGCATCGGTAGAAACCGTCTCCGGGTTACAATTGACAATAATCGTTTCGTATCCCAGTTCCTTCAGGGCAAATGCCGCATGTACGCAGCAGTAGTCAAATTCAATTCCCTGACCGATACGGTTTGGGCCTCCGCCAAGGATCATAATCTTCGAATTAGGAGAGTTCGGAGACCGGTCCTCCTTAAGATGATAGGTGGAATAATAATAGTTGGAATCCTTTGTTCCGCTCACATGGATGCCTTCCCATGCCTGTTTGATCCCTGCCTGTATCCGGCTGTCCCGAATCTGCTTCTCCGGTATATTTAACAGTAGGCTCATATATTTATCCGAGAAACCATTCTGCTTTGCAGTTTTTAAAATCGCAAGCGGCGGCACCGTGCCCTTGTATTTTTTAATTTCTTCCTCTTCAAGCACCAATTCCTTCATCTGTTCAAGAAAATAATGCTTGATCTTCGTCAGCTGATAAAGCTCCTCTACCGTCGCTCCTTTTCTCAGAGCCTCATACATAATAAACTGGCGTTCACTGGTTGGCACATGGAGTAAGTTCAACAGCTCCTCCTTTGTCTTGGAGGCATAGTCCTTCACGCCGCCCAAACCGTAGCGCCCTGTTTCCAGACTGCGAATTGCCTTTTGGAAAGCTTCTTTATAGGTTTTCCCGATACTCATAACCTCTCCGACGGCACGCATCTGCGTTCCCAGTTTATCCTCGGCACCTTTAAACTTTTCAAATGCCCATCGTGCAAATTTGATTACGACGTAATCGCCGTCCGGTACATATCTGTCCAGAGTACCATATTTTCCGCAGGGAATATCACTTAAGTCAAGATCGGCTGCCAGCAGCGCAGACACGAGTGCGATCGGAAAACCGGTAGCCTTTGACGCAAGTGCGGAGGATCTGGAGGTTCTTGGATTGATTTCGATTACAACAATTCTGCCGGAGACAGGATCATGGGCAAATTGAACATTTGTTCCCCCGATAACCCCAATCGCATCTACGATCTTGTATGCCTGTCTCTGCAACTCCGCCTGAACCTCTTTCGAGATCGTCAGCATCGGTGCGGCACAGAAGGAATCACCGGTATGCACACCAAGAGGGTCAATGTTTTCGATAAAGCAAACGGTGATCATCTTGCCGGATGCATCCCGCACCACCTCCAGCTCCAGTTCTTCCCAACCCAATATCGATTCTTCTACTAATACCTGACCCACTAAGCTGGCCTGCAATCCGCGGGACACCACCTGCTTAAGCTCATCGATGTTATACACCAGTCCGCCTCCGGCACCGCCCATCGTATAAGCCGGCCGAATAACAACCGGATATCCCAAGGTATCTGCTATCCGGAGTGCTTCCTCCACGCTGTATGCCACTTCACTTCTCGCCATCTCAATACCAAGAGATTTCATGGTTTTCTTAAATTCAACCCGGTCCTCGCCTCGTTCGATCGCATCCACTTGTACACCGATCACCTTGACATGATACTTATCAAGCACCCCGGCTTTCGCAAGCTCAGAACATAAATTAAGCCCGGATTGTCCTCCTAAGTTTGGAAGCAGCCCATCCGGCCTTTCTTTTTCAATAATCTGAGTCAAACGATCCAGATTCAATGGTTCAATATAGGTGATATCCGCCGTATCCGGATCCGTCATAATCGTTGCAGGATTGGAATTAACCAGTACAATTTCATAACCAAGTTTCTTTAGCGCCTTGCATGCCTGTGTTCCGGAATAGTCAAATTCGGAAGCCTGACCAATAATAATCGGGCCGGAACCAATGATTAAAATCTTATGAATATCTTCTCTTTTTTTCATGTTAATCCTCCATCCTAATGGTTTGTAGCTACTGTTCACACCCGGGCAAAGTCTATCGTACGATTTCGACAAATGATATCTGATAAGGAGTATTTGCATTCGTCGGTACTTTGGCTCCGTATTTTGGAGCCTTATGTACCGTTACGTAATGAAGCTTAAGCGAAAGCGTCTCCGAATCGGATACATTTGTTGAAATCATAGCATGGTATACATGTCGGGTGTGAATAGTAATGGTTTGTACTATAAAGCATCGGTATTGCTATGAATAATGTTCATTAATGGGTTATTTTGCCCAATTTCTAAACATATTACTGAAAACAAGGAAAATAAGCAATAACAGAATAATCCTGTAATAACAGTAAGATTTATAATTATACAATTGGCATCCCTATACCCTTTCAATTTACCAAAAACTATACCTGCCGGTTTCCTTACATTTCTAGTTGCATTTGGCAAATCTCGGTACATTCCTTGTTCGCAATTCTTGTTATTATAAAACATCGCTCATATTTATGCAATTACTTTTTTGTTATTATATGTTTTAATGATAATAATTAGCAGAATTTATAAAAAGAAGCCGCTTCCTTGCTAATCCGAAAGTAGCTTCTCCCATTTCCCATATTAATTTAATGCGGACAGACGATTCGCCAACCCGGCAAATTGCTCCAGAGTCAATGCCTCTCCACGGATATTTTCTGATAACCCCTCTTCTATTATGGCATTCTGTATTGCATCCTTGGTAAAAGAAAGCTCCGAGGAATTCTTCAGGCCATTCACCAGTGTTTTCCGTCTTTGATTAAAGGACGCTCGAATCAGCCGGAACAATAAAGCTTCGTCCTTCAGCTTAATGGCCGGCTCCTTATGGGGAGTCAGCCGGATTACCGCCGAACCTACGTTGGGGCGGGGCATAAAGCAATTGGGCGGAACGTTTGCCACAATGTAGGGTTCTGCATAATATTGTACCGCAAGAGAAAGCGCACCATAATCCTTAGAGCCCGGGCCCGCCTGCATACGGTCGGCCACTTCCTTCTGCACCATAACGGTTACATTATCAAGCGGTATATGACGCTCAAACAGCTCCATAATAATCGGCGTAGTAATATAATAGGGCAGGTTTGCAACCACCTTAACGGACTTCCCGCCATTTCTTTCCCGTATCAGAGTATTCAGATCTACTTTCAGAATATCCTCGTTTAGAACCGTTACATTCGAGTAGCTGTAAAGGGTGTCGGAAAGGATTGGAATTAGCATTTTATCAATTTCGACCGCAACCACTTCTCTTGCATTTTCGCAGAGGTACTGCGTCAGGGTTCCGATTCCCGGCCCAATCTCCAATACAAAATCTTCCTTCCCAATCTCGGCTGCCCGAATAATCTTATCCAGAACATGGGTGTCAATGAGGAAGTTCTGTCCGAACTTTTTTTGAAAGACAAATTTATACTTATTTAGTATCTCTATCGTATTCCTGGGGTTTCCCAAATCAGCCATCGCTTACCTCTTATCTTCGCTATTGATCCGATAGAATTTCATAGCATTTTCTCTTGTTACCCGTACCACAGTCTCATAATCCACGTTCTTGATCCTGGCAATTTCTTTGGCTACATAGGGCAGATAAAGGGAACTATTTCTCTCTCCCCGATGCGGGACCGGGGTAAGGTAAGGACAATCCGTTTCGAGTACCAGCTGGGAAAGGGGCGCATAGGCTACCACTTCCTTCAGCTTTCTTCCGTTGGTAAAGGTAACGACGCCCCCAATTCCAAGATAGAACCCCATCTCAAGATACTGCCTTGCCTGTTCCACACCATAGCTAAAGCAATGAATAATTGCACCGATCCTATCCGCATTCGCCTCTTTCATCATAGAATAGGTATCGTTTGCCGCATCACGGCTGTGGATCACCAACGGGAGGTTTAATTCTCCGGCAAGCTCCATCTGTCTGGCAAACCAGATTTTCTGTGTTTCACGATCCGTCGTATCCCAGTAATAATCCAATCCGATCTCACCGATCGCTACCGTCTTCGGATGCTTTGCTTTTTCTTTCAGCCAGGCAAAGTTCTCCTCCTTCAGGTCTTTGGTATTCTCAGGATGAATTCCGACCGCTCC
>JAQWBM010000053.1 GCA_028706405.1 Eubacteriales bacterium | reverse complement strand
CTTTGCATAAGTACAATTTGCAGAATTCTATTACTTAGATAAAACTGAAGAATCCTCTTATTCAGCTTAGACTATAACGTGACCAGGAGGGACAGGGAAAGATGAAAATCAGGGATCTGTTACGGGGAACAGGGGAATCGTACCCTGCTGACCTTAGTGAACTTGAGGTAACGGGGCTTACGTACAATTCAAAGCTGGTGGAGAAAGGGTACGCTTTCGTTTGCATGAAGGGGTATCATACGGATGGACATTTTTATGCTTTGGATGCAGCCTTTCGGGGCGCATCTGTTATAATTTGTGAAGAGGATATTGATATTAAGGCAATACCCGTTTTGAAGGTGAACAACAGCAGAAGGGTATTATCGAAGATATCCGCTAATTTCTATAAAAACAGAGATTTGCCGTTCACAATATATGGAATAACCGGCACCAATGGAAAGACGACCATGGCTTTTATGCTTAAAAGAATCATTGAAGCAGCAGGGAGACAGTGCGGGATGATAGGAACAATAGGCTATCATGTGGGCAGCAGAGAGTATGAAGCCAAGAATACAACTCCCGAATCCTGTGACCTGCAGCGCATGTTTGCCGAAATGCGTGAGGAAGGAATTGCGAATTGTGTGATGGAAGTATCCTCACATGCGCTTGCCCTGGGTAAGGTGGACGACATCAAATTTCAGACCGCTGTGTTTTCAAATCTTACTCCGGACCATATGGATTTCCATAAGGATACGGAAGATTATTACAGGGCAAAGAAAAAGCTATTCCTTTTGACGCAAGGGGCTTGCATAATTAATCTTGACGATAAATATGGAAGAAGGCTGTTTAACGATTTAAAACAAGACAGCAAAGAGGTGCTCGGCTATTCATTAAAGGATAAAAAAGCTGATTATTTTGGAGAAATACTGGAAACTACTGAAAAGGGATCTATCGTTCAAGTTACTGAAGTTACTAAAAAATCGCTTTTTAGTGATATGATTAAACTGAATACACCGGGTATATTTACCATATATAATGGAATGGCTGCTTTAGCCTGTGCCAGGTCTGCAGGCTTTTCATTTATGGCAATCCAGAAAGGACTGGAACAGCTTAAGGGTGTTCCGGGACGATTCGAACTTGTGGAAAACGATAAAGGGATCATAGCTATAGTTGATTATGCTCATACGCCGGATGCACTTGAGAAGGTGCTGAAAACGGCAACTGATTTTAAAAAGGGCGGATTAATCTGCATATTTGGCTGCGGCGGGGACAGAGATAAAAAGAAGAGACCGCTCATGGGAAAGATTGCGGGAAAATACAGCGATTACTGCATTATAACCAGTGATAATCCAAGAACGGAAAAACAGGAAAATATAGCTGCTGACATTGAATCCGGCATTTATGAAACAGGATGCAATTATGAAATTATTGAAAACAGATACGATGCGATAAAAAAAGCCGTTTCCATTTACAAAAAAGGAGACATAATAATGATAGCTGGAAAAGGGCATGAGACTTATCAGATCATCGGTGAGGAAAAATATCATTTTGATGACAGAGAGGTCATAAAAAAAATCCTGGATAGTGGTGAATAAAATGAAAAGCTTAACGGTAAGACAAATTACAGAAGCTGTGAATGGTGATTTGCTCCATGGAAATCCTGAAGATGTGATATGCGGCATTTCAACTGACTCGCGAGAGGTTTTGAAAGGTGAAGCTTTCTTTCCCTTGATTGGGGAGCAGTATGATGCTCATGATTTTATCCCTCAAGCGGCGGATAGAGGTTGCAGCTTGGTGGTTCTTTCTAAAATGCCAGAGAAACAATTGCTTCAAAGAAGCGATGTGAGCTTCTTGCTGGTTGAGAATACCACTGAGGCACTTCAGAAACTGGCTAAATATTATCTGTCTTTATTATCTATAAAAAAAATCGGTGTAACCGGCAGCACTGGAAAGACCACAACAAAAGAAATGCTTTACCGGATTTTCTCGGAGAAGTATAAAACATCAAGAAATCCAGGAAATTTCAACAATCATATAGGATTGCCGCTAACCGTGCTTTCCATTCCAGAGGACACGGAGGTGGGCATTTTTGAAATGGGAATGAGTGAATTGGGTGAAGTAGATCTGCTCGCTGAGCTGATACATCCTGATATAGGCATCATTACCAATATTGGCAATTCCCATATAGAAAGTCTTGGGAGCCGTGAAAGTATATTGAAAGCAAAACTTGAAATCGTCAATTATTTCGACCAAGACAATATTCTTATAATCAATGAAGAGAGCGATTTACTGTCAAAGGATACAGTGAAAGGAAATTATAAGGTTATAACAATTGGGGAAACGGGAAAAAGTAATTTCATCCTCTCAAACATAAATGATTTTGGAGAAGATGGGATAGAATTTACTATTGAGTACGAAAAAGTAATGCAGACCTTCCGGCTGCTTGTGCCGGGACGGCATAATGCTTACAATGCAGCTCTTGCTATTGCTGCGGGAATTTCCTGCGGAATATCAAGGGAAGAGGCCGCAGCGGGACTGTTAAAGCTGGAAATCACAGATAAACGTCTCAGTATTAAAGGAAAAAATGGGATGAAGATAATAGACGATACTTATAATGCGAGTCCTGACTCAATGAGGGCGGCTATCGATGTGTTGACTGCAACAAAAGGTTTTCGAAAGATTGCTATTCTTGCGGACATGTTTGAACTGGGTGATAAATCTGTCGAGTTTCATCGCGAAGTAGGTCAATATGCGGCGGATAGCGGCCTGGATTTGCTGATTGCAGTGGGTGAATTGGCGGAGCATATTGCTAAAGGTGCTAAGGGAAAGCTGGATAATGATAAAATCCATTATTATAAAACAAAGGAAATGCTTATAAAAGATATCGGCGGCATGATATCATCTGGCGATGTCATCCTTTTAAAAGGGTCAAGAGGCATGGCAATGGATAAAGTAGTAAAAAAAATAATGGAGACAAGTTGAGAATGGATTACCTGCAAATCGGAACAACAGCCGCAATAGCGTTTATTATAACAGTAATCATCACTCCGCTGCTGATCCCGTTATTAAAGAGGATCAAAGCGGGTCAGAGCATTCGTGAAGAGGGACCGCAGACACATATGGTGAAATCCGGCACACCAACCATGGGAGGTGTGGCGATTATAGTAGCCGTACTGATCACGAGCCTGACCGCCGGTGATATCAATACAGATATGCTTATCATTGTCACGGCATTTTTATTCTATGCTATCCTCGGGTTCATGGATGATTTTGTCAAGGTATCTCTGAAGAGAAATTTAGGTTTGACAGCAAAGCAGAAGCTGATTTTACAAATTTTGATCGCAGTCGGGCTTGCCTGCTATCAATCGAGGGTTTCTGTGTACGGAACTACGGTTTTTATTCCGATTATCAATGAGTTTGTGGACTTTGGCATATGGTATATTCCGTTTATCGCATTCGTTGTTGTGGCAATGGTAAACAGTGTAAACCTGACGGATGGTCTGGATGGTTTGGCTTCGGGAGTCACCCTGACCGTTGCGATGTTTTTGGCAATTGCAGGCTCAATGTATGGGTTTACAACAGCATCAGTCTTTTGCGCTGCGATGGCAGGGGCTTGCTTCGGATTTCTGATGTTTAACAGGCATCCCGCGAAGGTTTTTATGGGAGATACCGGTTCTCTGGCATTGGGCGGAGGAATTGCTGCCGCAGCTATTATGATGAATATTGAGCTTGTAATTCCCATTGCCGGCGGGGTATTTGTAGCTGAGGCATTGTCAGTATTAATACAGGTAGTAAGCTATAAGACAAGAGGAAAAAGAGTTTTTAAAATGGCTCCGCTTCATCACCACTTTGAACTAAGCGGCTGGAAGGAAACAAAAGTAGTAACAGTGTTTTGGATGGCAACTCTTATTTTATGTTCAATCAGCCTGTTGATTTTATGACGAGAAAGAAGGGATCACATGAATCAGTTGGAAAATAAAAGAGTACTTGTAGTTGGTATGGGGAAATCCGGAATTGCCGCAACTCAGGCATTGTTGAAGCTGGGAGCTATTGTTTCCGTATACGACCGTAAGGAAGAAAGTGAAATAGATACCCAGTTGATTCAATTCCTGAGAAACAAGAATGCAACTTGTTATTTTGATAAAGAACCAAACAATACCGGTGAATTGGATATGGTGGTAATAAGCCCCGGAGTGCCGTTAAATACCGGCTTTGTTCGCAAGGCTCAGGATGCAGGCGCTGAGGTTATCGGAGAAGCGGAAATTGCCTACAGAATCGGGCAGGGAAAGTATATCGCTATTACAGGAACCAATGGTAAAACTACTACAACAACTCTTGTAGGTGAGATGTTTAAAAATTCCGGAAGAAAAACCTATGTAGTAGGCAACGTAGGCGTTGCCGTTATTTCAAAGGCTTTGCACACAACCGAATCGGATTGGCTGGTAACGGAAATCAGCAGCTTTCAGTTGGAGACTACCAGCCGTTTTAAACCGGAAGTATCTGCATTACTGAACATAACACCGGATCATATGGATCGTCATAAGACCATGGAAAAATATGCAGAAGCGAAAGCTATGATTTATAAGAATCAGGATGAAAGTCAGTATTTTATTGTAAATTATGATGATGAGGAATCCTGGAAACTGGCAAAGTATTGCAAGGCGAAGGTTATACCATTCAGCAGAAAGGCGGATCTTGATTTGGGATGCTTCGTTCTTGACGGCGATATTGTCATACGGGATGAAATGGGTAAATATATTAATATCTGTAAAGCGGATGAATTGAAAATTCCGGGTTCTCATAACCTGGAAAACGCTTTGGCGTCGACGGCTATCAGTTACTTCGCGGGCATTTCGCCTGAGGTAATCGCAAAAACTCTGCGAAGCTTTGAGGGTGTCGAGCATCGTCTGGAATTCGTCGGAGAGGTTGACGGTGTGCGCTTTGTTAACGATTCTAAAGGAACTAATCCGGACGCATCTATTAAAGCGATTGATGCGATAAAAGGGGATATTATTCTAATTGCCGGAGGCTATGATAAGGGCTCGGATTATGAAGAATTTATCAACTCTTTTCAGGGAAAGGTCAAACATATGATCCTTCTGGGCAAAACAGCGCCGAAGATAAAAGAAACTGCTGAACGTATGGGCTTTACGAATACGACTATAGTTAGGTGCATGGAAGAAAGCGTGAAAATAAGCCATAAGATGGCGTCCCCCGGTAATACGGTGCTCCTTTCTCCGGCATGTGCCAGTTGGGATATGTATACCTGCTTTGAGCAAAGAGGAGACCACTATAAAAACTGTGTGAAAGACCTCGAAAAATAATAATAATAAAATTTAGAAAAACAAAGGTTGCGCAGATGATTTCCCAAAAGATACGAAATAAAAATTTTTGGGAATTAACAGGCAACGAAGAAGTGGAGAAATAAATGGCGGTCAGAAAAAAGACCAGAATGAAATCGGGCGACTTTGCCCTGACCATCATTGTTCTGGGACTTGTGGTATTTGGAGTGATAATGGTGTTCAGCTCCAGCTATTATAATGCTATAAATGATACCGGAGATCCTTATGATTATTTGAAAAAGGATGTTGTATGGGCAATGCTGGGATTGGGTGTCATGTTGTTTTGCGCATTATTTGATTACAGAATCTATGCTAAGCTTGCCTCGCTTATTTTGGTCACCAGTATAGTGCTTTTGGGATTGTTGTTTACGCCGCTTGGAATTACAAGAAATTATGCCACAAGATGGCTCGGAATGGAAAATTTTACATTTACATTGATGCCCGGAGAAGTGGCTAAGATAGCAGCAATTATATTTGTGGCATGGTATCTTAGCAAGGACCCGAAGAGAATCAGATCCTTTACTAAAGGAGTGCTGCCAATGCTTTTGCTTTGCGGGTTGTATTTCGGTCTGATTATTTTGCAGCCAAACCTGTCTACAGCTATAACGATTTGTGGCATCATTATTGGTATGATGTTTGTGGCAGGCTTACATATCATGTATTTGGCCGGTATCGTCGGGGTTGGCGCAGCAGGCATTTTGTTTATGATAATGACAGATGAAGGCGGATACCGTCTGAAAAGGCTTACCAGCTTCCTGGATCCGTTTCAGGATCCGCTGGGGGACGGATATCAAGTAATACAATCTCTTCTAGCCTTGGGCTCCGGAGGGCTTTTTGGTGTGGGACTGGGCAAAAGTATTCAGAAAACCTTGTATCTGCCGGAGCCGCAGAATGATTTTATATTTGCGATAATCGGAGAAGAACTGGGCTTTATAGGCTGTTTGTTCCTCATTGCTTGCTATATCGTGCTCATATGGCGTGGTGTACACATTGCCCTGAACGCGCCGGATATGTTTGGAACGCTTTTGGCATCGGGGATTACGACCATGCTGGCATTGCAGGTGATCCTTAACATTGCCGTAGTCACTTCGTCCATGCCGCCTACAGGAATAACTCTTCCATTTATTAGTTATGGCGGGAATGCTCTTATACTCTTTATGGGCTCCATGGGAATATTGCTGAATATTTCAAGGCACTCGGCGAGATAGATTGGGCGGACGGTCAAGCGGCGAGCCGCGGGTATTATCAAAAGAAACCGTCTGAGCCTGAAAATTTACCTTTAATAATTAGAATCCTAAATTTGAAGGGTGGGCGGTTTCCAAGAGAATACTCCTGTCAGCCGCTTTTGGAGGAGACAGAATGAAAGTGATCATGACGGGCGGAGGAACAGGCGGGCATATATATCCGGCAATCGCAATTGCAGATAAAATACAGAGAAAGCATCCTGAGGCTGAGATTTTGTTTATAGGAACGGAACGAGGCATGGAAAAGGACCTTGTACCGAAAAACGGCTATGAGATCAGATTTATCACCGTAAGCGGATTAAATCGAAAAAAGCTATGGAAAAACCTAAAGACTGCAATTAACCTGGCAAAAGGATACAGACAAGCCAACAGGATCATAGAGGAATTTAAGCCTGACCTGGTCATAGGTACCGGCGGTTATGTATGCGCGCCTGTAGTACGCGCGGCACATAAAAAAGGGATCCGAACCTATATTCATGAGCAAAACGCTTATCCCGGAGTAACAAATAAACTTTTGGAAAAATACGTAGACAAGGTATTTATCAGCTTTCCGGGGTCAAAGAAGTATTTCAGGGATCAAGACAAGTTAATCGTAACCGGCAATCCGATACGTAACAGCTTTCTGGTCTGCGGTATGAGTAACAGCAGGCAAAAAATGAGGATAAAAGCCACTGAATTTGTAATCCTATGCTTTGGCGGCAGCCTTGGCTCGGAGAAAATCAACAGCACTATGGTTCATGTAATCGAAGCGGTCAACGGTATGCCGGATACAAAGCTGTTTTTCATTACAGGGAAATACTATTATCAAAAAATATGCGATACATTTAAAGAAGCAAAGATCATTTTAAATGAAAATATAAATGTTTTGGAATATGTGGATAATATGCATGAGTACCTTTCAGCTTCAGACCTTGTGATCAGCAGGGCAGGCGCTTTGACTATTTCCGAAATAACTGCCTGCGGGAAAGCGTCTATTCTTATACCTTCGCCTAATGTGACAGGTAATCATCAGTATTATAATGCCAAGGTAGTAGCCGACGAAGGCGGAGCTATTATCATCGAAGAAAAGGATCTTTCTGATGAAAAGCTGCTTGGGACTATTTTACGTTTAAAGAATAATAAGGAAGCTGTAAACAAAATGTCCGAGGCAAGCATGAAAATTGGCAGGATCGATGCGGTTGACGTGATTTATGAACATCTCCCTGTTTAGTCGTATTCATCTAGATGTAACACCTTTCAATGAATATCATATTATAAAAATAGGCTAACGAACAGCTCAAACTGTGAAGCAAGCCTGAATGAAGGTGTCTAAAGAGTAAATCTTCATCTTTTATTTTTCACTTGAGACATCGGCTGATTATAATAATGCGGGATATGTTATTCTGCGGAGGTGCAATTCTTGTGGAACAATTTCGTATATGCGGTGGAAAAAAGCTTACCGGCGAGTATGAGCTTACAGGCGCTAAAAATGCTGTATTACCGATTCTCGCCGCAACCATCGTCACTGGACACGAAAGCAAAATAAAAAGCTGCCCCAACCTTTCGGATGTGCAGAGCATGTTTACAATTTTAAAAGAAATTGGATGTAAGGTAACAAAAGAAGAAGACGGTGTGATCATCGATACTAAACCCATCAATTCCTACGTGATACCGGAGCATCTGATGAGAGAAATGAGATCCTCAGTTTTTTTGATGGGTCCAATGATCGCCAGGTGCGGCAAAGCGACATTGAGTTATCCGGGCGGCTGTGAAATAGGATTGAGGCCTATCGACATCCATCTGTCGGCCTTGAGAAAGCTGGGTGTGACAATCAAGGAGTCTCATGGATTTTTGGAATGCACTGCGGATAGACTTGTCGGATGTAAAATCCATCTTGATTTTCCGAGCGTTGGAGCGACAGAAAATGTAATGATGGCAGCAACTGCTGCTGAAGGAGAAACGAGGATCATCAATCCCGCAAAGGAACCGGAAATAATAGATCTACAGAGCTATTTAAACACATGCGGAGCAGACATCAAAGGCGCGGGGACGGAAGAAATCTTGATCCGCGGTAAAAAGTCATATCACCAGGCGGAACATAATGTTATTCCCGACCGAATTGAAGGGGGAACAATTTTAGCGGCAGTGGCCATGACGGGAGGAGATATTGTCCTTCGCAATGCCATACCGGAACATATGAGTATGACTTTGTCAAAGCTGCGGGAAGCGGGATGCAAAATCCGAGAAGGAAACGGTTTTGTGGAAATGATTGCTCCTGAAAGGCTGAATGCTATTGAAACATTAAAAACCCAACCGTACCCGGGATTTCCAACCGATATGCAGTCTCAGTATTTGACCCTGATGACCATGGCGCGGGGGACCAGCATAATAACAGAGACGATATTTGAGAGCCGTTTCAAGCATGTAGAGGAACTGATGAAAATGGGAGCCCGAATCAAGGTGGATGGCAGAACAGCAGTTGTTAAAGGAGTTGATAAGCTTACCGGAGCCAGGGTTGTCTCAAAAGACCTGCGGGGAGGCGCTTCTCTGGTTATCGCAGGATTAGCAGCGGAAGGGGAAACGATTGTAGAAAATATTTGCCATATTGATAGAGGATATGATAGATTTGAATTGGCTTTAAGAAAAATAGGCGCGGATATCGAGAGAGAAGTTACTCATGATAAAAATTAAAGGAAATCACAATGCAGGAAAAGGTTAAGGTTAGAAAAAAGAAAAAACGAAAAAAGAAGCGCTATTTGTTAAAATTGTTCATTTTACTGATATCAGCTGTATTTCTATATTTCTTTTTTACATCAAGCCTGTTTGATATACAGAAAATTACGATAGAGAATAATAATCATTATACTAAAGAGCAGTTGATCAGCTTGGCGGGTGCAAGGACGGGAGAAAACCTATTTAAAGCATCTCTTTCTCAGATGAAGGAGAACCTTTTGGCGGATCCTTACGTCAAAAATGTAAAGCTTAAAAAACGGCTGCCCGCTGAGGTTGTGATCAGTGTTCAGGAACGTTATGAAGATGCGGCTGTGCCTTATGGAAATAAGTACATACTCATCGACAGCGAGGGAATGGTGTTAAGAATATCAGATGTTGAGCCGGCCATGACACTGATTACCGGAATAGTCGTAACCAACATGGAGCCCGGAACGCCTATGGAGGCGGAGCAGAATGCTTCATTGACCGATACGTTGAAGTTACTTCAAAAAGTTAAAAAGCATGAACTGTATTTTAAAAAAATCGATATTTCAAATCTTGTAATTAAAGCATATATTTACGATCAACTTATTTGTGAGGGTACACCTGAGAATATTATGGACAATCTGGACTCTTTACAGGAAGTGGTGTATGATTTATACACAAAGGGAATTGAACGTGGTGTGATCAGAATGGGCAGTGATGAGTATTTTTCATTTAGCCCATTGGTGGAATAAACAATTGTGGAGTGAGGGAAACAGATGAAAAAAATCAGTAGTATGCTTATTATAGGATTTCTGACTCTGTGTATAGGTCTGGTGATATCTATTCAAATTACGACGACACAAGGTTCGGAGATTGGGGGACTGATACCTTATGCCAAGGCTCAGTGGTACCTGGAAGAACTTAAGCAGGTCAGGACAGAAAAGGACGCCGCTTTGCAGGAGCTGAACGAACTTGAAAAGAGGTTGGAGAAGATAGAAACAAAAAAAGCTAATGAAGACTTTATTTTTGCCGGTGTCGTTTCTGATCTGGAAAAGTATAAAATGGCGGCAGGTACTGTGGATGTAAAAGGGTCGGGTGCTGTTATAACTGTGGACGACCCTATTGCGACAGATGAATATGCTGACGATCACAGCGTTATTATGCTGCGCTATGAGCTGCTTCTGAGTCTTGTAAACAAGTTGAAGGAAGCAGGAGCCGAAGCGATTTCAATAAATGGACAAAGAATCATAGTTACGACAGAAATAAGCCTTGCGGGAAACAATGTTAATATTAATACCGTTCCTACAGCGCCTCCGTACATTATAAAAGCCATAGGGAATCCGCAAACAATTGAATCCACACTGACTATCCGATTTGGTATCATCGAACAAATGAAGAGTTATGGGCTGAGGATTCAAATTGAACAGAAGGATGAGCTAGAAATCCCAAGATACAGCGGAATATTAAAGTTCCGATATGCGGAACCGGTCGAAGCAGCAGAATAGGTTGGTGAAAAGCATGAAGCTAAGAATACTCTTTATTTTTATTTTGTGTTTTGCAGTGGGGTTTTCTTTAATAGTACAGACCAGAGTAACCAACGGTCAGCAGGTTTACGTGTCGTCAAAGATAATTACTGATTATCAGACAACTATTAAAAGTGAAATTGCGAATATTAAACAAATAGAGCAATTGATCGAGGAAACCGAAAAAAAACTGGATGAATATAGAGCCCTTTCACTGGATGAAGGCAGCGATCTTAAGGATAAAATTCTGGCCGAACGTGAGCAGTACAAGATTCTAAGCGGCAATACAGACGTATACGGGGAAGGCGTAATTGTGCATATTGACGATGGAATCAGAGAGCTTTACGAAGGTGAAGACCCTAATGCTGTGCTTGTACATGATATGGATATTCTTGCAGTTATTAATGAGTTAAATCGCTCCGGAGCGGAAGTGATTTCAGTAAACGGTCAGCGGCTAACAAACAATTCTTCAATATCCTGCTCGGGCTATACTATTCGAATCAATGGTCAATTTTTTGCAAGACCTTTTGTAATACGGGCGATTGGAGATTCTAAAAGAATGGCGGCAGCATTGGTAGCCCCAGAAGGTTACGGTACCCTGCTCAATGATGATGGAATCATTTTTAAGCTGAGTATAAAAGATAATATAATGATAAATAAATATACAGAATATCAACCATATGAATATATGACCAAGGTCACGAAGGAGGAATAAAATTGTTAGTAGCAATGGTGATTGGATTGGTCGGAGGAATTGCTCTTGGTTTTTCACTGGACATATCTTACCCGACTGAATATTCATTTTATATTACTATGGGGCTTCTTGCGGCTATCGACTCGATTGTAGGTGCTGCCAGATCCCATCTGGAAGAAAAATATAACAATTTGATCTTTATTACAGGTTTTGTTACTAACGCTTTGTTAGCGGGATGCCTTGCATATTTAGGAGATCGGCTGGGCGTTCCGCTCTACTATGCCGCAATACTTGTTTTCGGCGGCAGATTGTTCCTGAATCTGGCAGTGATACGAAGGGTGCTGATCGATAAATTTTTGGAAAAAAAAGATAAAGGGATCACCAAGAAATAGATGCAATAAAGGTATGTATATGGTATAATGAGCGTTGAGGGTCATATACATAGGGGCAGAGTGATTTTGTATATAAAAACGGGTAAAATCATTTACAGGAGGTTGCGGGACTATGCTACATTTTGAGGTGAACGAATTAAGCTCAGCAAAAATAAAGGTAATAGGAATTGGCGGCGGCGGAAGCAATGCTGTCAATAGAATGATAGATGCAGGATTGAACGGAGTCAGTTTCTTGGTAATTAATACTGACAAGCAGGCATTATCGGGATCCAGAGCGGAAACAAAGCTACAGATAGGTGAGAAGCTGACAAAGGGCCTTGGAGCTGGTGCAAACCCTGAAATCGGGCAGAAAGCGGCTGAAGAGAATCTTGAAGACATCACAAAGTTTATTACAGGCTCAGACATGGTTTTTATAACAGCCGGAATGGGAGGCGGCACAGGAACAGGAGCCGCTCCAATCATAGCAAAAGCGGCAAAGGACCTTGGGGTGCTTACCGTAGGCGTTGTAACAAAACCGTTTACCTTTGAAGGGAAGAAGAGAAAAGATCATGCTGAATTAGGTATTAAATTCCTGAAAAAATATGTGGATTCCCTTGTAGTCGTTCCCAATGACAGGCTTTTGCAGATAGCCGAGAAGAATACTTCCATGCTGGAAGCGTTTTCGATGGCCGATGAAGTACTGAAGCAAGGTGTTCAAGGCATTTCAGATCTGATCGCGGAGGCGGGACTTATCAATCTTGATTTTGCTGACGTTAAAACCGTAATGAGCGACAGAGGTATAGCGCACATGGGAGTGGGCAGGGGCGCCGGAGAAACAAGAGTTGCCGAGGCTGTAAAGACAGCCATTGAAAGCCCGTTACTGGAAACATCCATTAACGGAGCGAAAGCAATTTTACTTAACATCATGGGCGGCTATGATCTGGGAATGTTAGAGGTCAATGAAGCTGCAGACCAAATAGAAAAAGCAGCGGACAAAGACGCAATAGTAATATTCGGCGCATCCGTGAAAGAGGACATGCAGGATGAAATAGTGATAACAGTAATAGCAACCGGATTCGAGGACAGGCCTGCAGACATATTATCAAAAGATAAAGACAAGGAAGAAGCGCATGTTACAGAGGGAGAAGACAGCAACAGCACTTTTGATGGAATCGAATATAATCAATCATATGACGATATTTTCCAACCAAAGGTAACTGGTGACTTCGATATCCCATCATTTCTCAGCAAGGATAAAAATGGGTAACTTTTAAAAGTCAATTTGAACGACGGCGTCAGTCCTCCGCTTCTTAAGCGGCGGGTTACCAATTAACAGGCTTCAGTGGCAGGTACAATCCCCGACTGACGCCTACGGTTTCCGTTTCCGGCAAGTAAATTGCCAAAACCTGAAACCGACCGTTCAACGATTTGAGTGCCGTGCGAATATTCGCCGCAGGCGAATCGCACATGGCGATTCAAATCGAACAAGCCGATTTGAAAGGGAGCCGGGGTAATAACCGGCTTTTTCTAATATGGTGAAGGAATGAAACTGATAATCTCCGCTGATAATCAAACATTTAAGAAGGCGGTACAGCTTAAGCAGAAAAAATATCGGGATGAGCAGAATCGATATTTGATTGAAGGACCCAATCTCGTCCATGAAGCATATAGAAGCAACATTGATATCGAAATGATACTACAAAGCGAAGACTATTGCGGTGGGGACGCTTTCTTAGATATTCCAACGGTAACGATCAGGAAGGGGCTTTTTCACAAACTATCGGACACTGAAAGCCCGCAGGGGATATTGGCGATCGTAAAAAAAAGAATTTATACAGAAGAGGAGTTTTTTACTCAGCAAGCAGCTTCCTCCAACCTGATAGTTTTGGATAGACTTCAGGATCCCGGAAATATTGGGACGATATTACGGACTGCCGATGCAGCGGGGTTTCACGGAGCTATCCTGTTAAAGGGAACAGCAGATATATATTCGTCTAAAATAGTCAGAGCGGCTGCAGGTTCGCTTTTCCGTCTGCCTGTTTTGACGGCGGAAACACCGGAGCAGGTCATAGAGCTTCTTAAAAAATATGAAAAAAAAATAATATGCACTGCACCGAATTGCAAAAAAAATTACTATGATGTTGATATGTGCGAAGACGCGGCATTGATTATAGGAAACGAAGGCAACGGGGTGTGTGATGAATTTCTGATAAAATCGGAATATCTGGTAAAAATCCCAATGGAAGGACCGATAGAATCCCTTAATGCGGCGATGTCTGCAGGGATTCTCATGTATGAGTCGGTGAGGCAAAGACACCAGAGCAAATACCCGAACCGGGGTAAATCTTAAACTTAGAAAATTTATTTACGAATGGAGAAAGTTTATGCAAAATCAATTGATGAACATTTTGCAGGAAGCAAAGGAACAGTTACTCAAAGCTTCCTCTATCACGGAAACAGAAGAAATCAGAGTAAAGCTGCTGGGAAAAAAAGGCCGGCTTACGGAAATACTGCGTTCCATGGGATCACTAAAACCTGAGGAACGAAAGGATTTCGGAAAGGCAGCCAATTCTGTAAGAACGGAAATCGAAGGACTTCTGGAAAACAAATTCAAATCTCTGAAGGAGCTGCAAAAAACAGAAAGATTCATAACAGAGAAGATTGATGTTACGGAGCCTGGCACGAAATTCAGTCTGGGTGTCAAGCATCCGATTACTATAACTATTGATGAGATATCCCGCGTGTTCATGAGCATGGGATTCAGCATAGCGGAGGGTCCGGAAGTAGAGACGGTTTTCAATAATTTTGACGCACTGAATGCCGGACCTAATCATCCATCAAGGGATTTTACCGACACATTTTATATTTCAGAAGGTATACTGCTTAGAACTCAGACATCTCCGGTTCAGGCGCGAACATTAGTTGCGAAGGACCCTCCAATTAAAATCATTTCTCCGGGACGATGCTTCCGATGTGATACGGCGGATGCTACCCATTCTCCCATGTTCCATCAAGTAGAGGGGCTCAATGTTGATGAAGGAATCACAATGGCCGATTTGAAGGGTACTCTGGATTCTTTTGCGAAACAGCTCTTTGGCTCTAAAGTAAAAACAAAATTCAGACCACATTTTTTCCCGTTTACAGAACCCAGTGCAGAAATGGATGTCTCATGCTTTAAGTGCGGGGGGAAGGGCTGCAGAGTATGTAAGGGCAGTGGATGGATCGAAATCCTTGGCTGCGGGATGGTACACCCCAACGTATTGAAAGTTGGAAATATTGATACGGAAAAATATACAGGCTTTGCTTTCGGAATGGGTGTTGAGAGGATTGCCATGCTAAAGTATGAAGTTGATGATATCAGACTGTTTTATGAAAATGATATGCGCTTCATCGCACAATTTAAGTAGGGGGTAAAAATGTATGCTGGTGCCAATTGAATGGTTAAATGAATATACGAAAATCAAGTCGGATATCGATGAATTCTGTGAAAGAATGATAATGTCCGGATCAAATATTGAAAGTGTAGAGCATTTTGGTGAAGATATCGAAAATGTTGTCGTGGGTAGAATCGTTGATATTGAAAAGCATCCCGATGCCGACAAGCTGCTTGTCACACAAGTCGATGTGGGAGAAGAGGAGCTGGTGCAGATCGTTACGGGTGCAGACAATATTTTTGAAGGAGCCTATGTGCCGGTGATATTACATGGAGGTAAGCTTCCCGGAAATAAGGTCATCAAGAGGGGAAGGCTTAGAGGTGTTGAATCTAACGGCATGCTGTGTTCTGTTGAAGAGCTGGGCTTTGAAGACAAGGTTGTACCGGTGGCGTTAAAGAATGGTATCTGGATCCTTGACGGGGAATACCCTCTGGGGGCGAATATCGAAGAAGTGATAGGACGAAAGGGTTCTGTGGTAGATTTTGAAATAACCCCCAACCGTCCGGACTGCCTATCCATGATAGGGATGGGCAGGGAAGCTGCTGCTACCATGAAAAGCAAGCTGAATTACCCAGATACAAAGTGCCTGAAAGAAGAAGGCGAAGCAAAAGATTATATCAATATAGAAATCTTAAAACCCGAATTGTGCAATCGTTATGTAGGAAGGATTGTGACCAATATTAAAATAGAACAGTCTCCATGGTGGCTTCAGAAAAGACTGATGTATGCAGGAATGAGACCCATCAATAACATAGTAGATATTACAAACTATGTGATGCTGGAGTACGGCCAGCCGATTCACGCCTTTGATATAAGAGATCTTGAAGATAGCAGGATCATTGTTGATACCGCAAAAGAGGGTGAGATTTTTACTACTCTTGATGGGTCGGAAAGAAAGCTGGACGGTAATATGCTGCTTATCAAAGATGGTAAGCGAGGTGTAGCGATAGCAGGTGTCATGGGCGGTCTGAATTCAGAGATCAAAGATGATACAACGACTATTCTTGTAGAGAGCGCGAACTTTAACGGCGATAGTATACGATCCACCTCCAAGAAGCTTGGGCTAAGGACAGAAGCCTCAGCCAGGTTTGAGAAAGGTATTGACCCCAATCTTTGTGGGAATGCCGCAGACAGGGTCTGCAGGCTTATCGAATTGCTGGGAGCAGGAACTGTAGCCAAAGGCTCTGTTGATGTTTATCCTGTGAAGCAGGAAGCTCATTCGGTAACAGTACGTGTTGATCGGATAAATGCAGTGCTGGGGATCGATATTACAGGAGAAGAAATGGAGCAACTTTTTCAAATATTAGAAATGGATGTATTTCGGGAAGGAAACAACATCAAGGTAATTCCGCCTACGGTACGGCAGGATTTGCGTGAGGAAGCCGATTTTATAGAAGAGATTGCCAGAATGTATGGATATGACAATATGCCCGTAACGCTTCCAAAAGGCAATACTGAGGCCGGAAAGACAAGAGAAAGAGTGCTGAAGGATCTGGCAAGAGATATCATGACTGCCATGGGCGCCAATGAAATTCAAACATATTCCTTCGTCAGCCCCAAGAGTGCAGAGAATGTCGGTGCCGGTAAAGATAGCAGAGAAAGAGATTTTGTCCGTATTCTTAATCCTTTGGGAGAAGAATACAGCGTCATGAGGACCATACTTCTTCCGAATATGCTGGAGGTACTCGGACGCAATTACTCAAGAAACATTAGCAGAGTGAAGGCTTTCGAGATTGGCAATACCTTCTATAACAATATAAACAATAAGGATACCCTTCCGGATGAAAGAGATTCTTTGGTTATAGGGTGTTACGGAGAAGATGAAAGCTTTTTTACCTTAAAGGGCATATTGGAAGAGCTATTCGTAAATCTTGGTATATACGATACGATATATACAC
>JAQWBM010000009.1 GCA_028706405.1 Eubacteriales bacterium | reverse complement strand
GTTTTTCATATAAATCTCTTCCTATTTCTGGTATTGGCTTAGCCAGTTTCATTGCTTTCACCTTTAAGAAATGCTTTATTAGTATTTCTACGTCTCCTTCTCTTTCCCGCAGCGAGGGTACATAGATGGGAATCACGCTTAATCTATAGTATAGATCCTCGCGAAAAGTACCCTGCTCTACTTCTTTCTTTAAATCTTTATTTGTGGATGCGATAATTCGGACATCCACGATCGTGCATTTTTCGCCTCCCAGCCTGCTGATACATCCTTCTTGCAAAACCCGCAAGAGGCTAACCTGCATATCCAAGGGCATTTCCCCTATTTCATCTAAAAACAGGGTGCCGCCGCTGGCAAGCTCAAATTTTCCGGGATGTCCGCCTCTCTTGGCTCCTGTAAAAGCTCCTTCTTCATACCCAAAAAATTCGCTTTCTATAAGACCCTTCGGTATAGCCCCACAGTTTATTGCCACGAAGCTGTTATTTTTTCTGCTGCTGCTATTATGGACCGACTGAGCTATCAGCTCTTTTCCCGTTCCGCTTTCACCCTGAATCAGTATTGTAGAAGGGCTGTCTGATACATTCTTTGCCAGTTCTTTCAGCTCTGATATTTCTTTGCTTTCCCCTATGATATCGTTAAAAGTATATATTGCAGACATACCTGTATACTTGTTAACCAAATCATATACATTTTGTATGTCCTTGACGACCAACACAGTTCCTGTTATAGTATCTGAGTAGTTTTTTATGGGATAAACGCTTAGGTCAAACCGATTCTTTTTCTCATTGCCATAATATATTGTTTCCTTATTTTCATACGCTTTTCCACTGTTAAGTTCATTTCCTATATGTCTCCAGTCTACACTGAATTCATCTGCATGTTTATTTATTATCTCGCCTTCCTTAACTTCCAGCATATCGCATAATTTGCTGTTGATGGATCTGATTTTTCCATTCATGTCCGTTGTGATAATTCCAACATTCATAGAATTCATAACCGTATTTAAATATTGATTCGTATTAAATAATTCCTTTTGGGTTTTTTCTACTTCAAGCCGGTTTTCAATAGATTTTACTGCCGCCAGAACAAGTCCCAATGTATGAGGATGAGCAAGCTGGCACCTTCCGGTCAGATTCAGGCATCCTATAATATCTCCGTCTTCATTATGAATAACTGCAGCGGAACATGTCCAAATATAAAATGCCCTTATAAAATGTTCCTCCCCTGAGATTTGAATCGAACAATCCTCATAAAGCGCCGTACCTATGGCATTTGTTCCCGCACTCTCTTCACTCATATCCGCGCCGAGAACTATACCTACTTTTGTCTGGCCTTCTATTATGTCTTGATCTCCTATTATTGTAAGAACTATACCGTCCTTATCTGCAAGATAAATAGAAAACCCTGACCCTTTCAGCACATCATATATTATCTCCATAAAAGGTCTCGTGATTTTTACCAAATCAGCATTTTTGAACTGAAGTGCCTCAAACTGAGTCCCTCTTACTATCCTGGCAGGATAAGGCCTGTTTTTTTCTATTTTATCCCGTATGCATCTTTTACGGGATCGTTCTATTATTTTATCAAAATTATATTCTACAGACATAACCATCTAACCCCCATGCCATTAGAATCAATCAATTTATCTATCTCTATATCCATCTTTATACCCATATTTATATTAAACCATAATTTCGTTAATTATTAAACATTAAAATGTTTCAAACCCCTCCCGGAATAATTTATGAGTTACTGTTCACAGCCTTTTGTACCGTGTGCGTCTGAAATCAGACGCACACGGTACAAAAGGCTGTGAACAGTAACATCTATGGTATATACTGGGAACAAAGACCCATTCAGTTCCGTCATAGCATATAGATAAACGCAAGTACGACAACAGGATGTATCATAAATTAAGAAAAGAGGTAGTTTTATGAAAAAGAAAAGAACGGCTTTTATTTGCCTAAGCCTGGTCATGACGCTGCTGCTGCCTGTCAGCCTTACCAGCTGCCGGCCTTCCTCTCAGTCTGAGACTGACCAGTCACTTGTTTCCTTAGGAGCAGAACCTATCGTTTTTGCGCCCTATCGTGAGGTTCCGGTAACCTTGAATCCATCAATAGAGGCTTACCATGTTGCAGAAGACTTAAGAAATATAATTAACAAGGGGCAATTTGAGTTCTCTGCTGAAGCTCAAAATCTTCTTGTTAAAAATGGATTTGTAGTAGTTTCCAGTCCGTGGCGTGAATTTTTCAGCATATATGAAGTTAATAGGTATAGCTCTATTCCTAACTTAATTACCACCGATGCAATGATGCATAATTACCACTTGTACTTCAGCTACCTACTGCGAATGCTGGAAAAAAACACTCTGCGGCCCGAATTGAATTCCCTGACGGAATCCATGCTTGTAAAAAGCCAGAAACAATACCAGGAACTCAAAAGAACCGATTGGGAAAATGCGGCTAAACGCAACGTAGCCTTTTTCACTGTGGCAGCACGACTTTTGAACCCCGATTCAAAAATCCCGGCTTATGTTCGTAAAGAGGTTGAGCAAGAGCTGCAGCTGATTGCTGCACACGAGGAGACCTTCATTCCCTCTCCGGTCATGAACATGAAGAATTCCGACAATCGTCCGGCTGCAATTTTGAATGAGGATTATACCCAATACATACCCCGGGGCCATTATGCAAAATCCGATGATCTGAAAACTTATTTTAAGACCATGATGTGGTATGGGCGCATGACTTTCCGCGCTTCGAGCGAGGATGAAACAAAATCAGCCGCCCTAATCACCCTGCTTCTTAGCGACCAAAAAGACTTTGATCGCTGGAACCGGATCTATGAGCCTACGAACTTTTTCGTGGGAAAAAGTGATGACCTGGATATCATCCAATATCACCGACTGCTAAAGAATATCTATAAAAATATCCCGTCACTGGATCAACTGACGGAGAATGCTGATCGCTGGGAAGCCTTACGTGCTGCACTTGAAAAAATGGATCCTCCGGCTCTCAACTCCATACCTGTCTATGATGCAGATACTCAGCCGAATCGGGAGCAGGACATGAAAGGCTTCCGCTTTATGGGTCAGCGTTTTACCCCTGACGCTTCAATTTTTCAGCGCCTGATTTATCGTGAAGTACTGGAAAATTCGGCGGAAGAGCGTAGGATGCTTCCAAACGGATTGGATATCCCTGCCGCCATGGGCTCTGAAACAGCTTATTCCATCTTGAAAAATATGGGCGAAACGGACTATGCTAAATATCAGGAGAATATGGAATACCTTAGAAGGGACATCGCATCCCTGGATGCAGGGATATGGACTCAAAACCTGTACTGGACCTGGCTGTATACGCTGAAACCACTTACAGAACCCAAAGGGGAAGGGTATCCCTCATTTATGCAGAATCAGGTCTGGAGCGGAAAACAACTGGAGACTTATCTGGGCAGCTGGACTGAACTTAAGCATGATACCATACTTTATGCAAAACAGGTTTATGCGGAAATGGGCGGAGGTCCTGAAATTGAGGACTCCCGAGGTTATGTTGAGCCCAATCCGGTAGTTTACGGACGACTTGCCGCACTAACAAGAATGACCCTTGATGGCTTGGAGAGCAGAAGCATGCTCTCAGAAGGCGCCCGCAATTCGCTGAATCGGATGGAAGAGCTTGCATTAAAGCTGAAAGTGATTGCTGAGAAAGAGCTGGCAAATGAACCGCTCACTGAAAAAGAATATGAACTCATCGAAAGCTTCGGAGGGCAGCTTGAACACTTCTGGCTCGAAGCCATGAAGGACGAGGGGATCGATCACCCGTCGGCCGTTAATGAAAATCCTGCTGCCTTGATTGCAGATGTGGCCACGGATCCCAACGGTCAGGTTCTGGAAGTGGGAACCGGATTTATCAATAGTATCTATGCTGTTGTGCCTGTAGACGGGACATTGCGTATTGCCAAGGGAGCTGTTTACTCATATTATGAATTCCCCTGGCCGGCTAACGACCGGCTGACGGATGCCAAATGGAAATCAATGCTGGAAAACAAAAATGCTCCTGAACCTCCGTTATGGACTAAGGTTTACACCACATCTGATGAGGTGCTCGAACCATGGTAAGACTGCTGCTCCGACTATCAGGAATGCTCCTGATAGTGTTTTTAGCCTTTCTTCTGCTCGTCGTCCCCTTACTGGCAGGCGCTGATGATTCCGATCAATCGATTCTCAAAACGGATGACCTTGACGGAGATGGAGGGATGGAAGAATATTACCTTTTAGGAGAAACTCTCACTGTCAAGAAGGGTGAACAGGAGCTATGGGAAACACCTGCTGATTGGCAAATTCAAACCTTTTCCCTTGGAGACGTTAATAATGACGGTAAGGCGGAGCTTGTTTTCAGCCTATGGAAAAAAGGTAGCTTCGGCAAAATCCGGCCATTCTGGCATACCGGTAAAGACGACAGCTATAAGAACCATCTTTTTGTATATAAGTTTGAGGAGGATGCATTTAAACCTGTTTGGTGTTCATCAGACCTGGACCGGCCGATCCTTTCTATTGATATCCTTGATATAAACGACGACGGGCTGAATGAGCTCGTCGTCGAAGAGGGTCAATACCAGCTGCCAATCACCTTTAGGTCTTTGGCAGTCTGGCAGTGGGATCAGTGGGGTTTTTTTAACATGAAAGACCTTTCATCCGCAGATTGATGGTCACAGGCAATCATATTTCGCTCTTTGGCAGTCACTTGATCATTCCATCCAGTCTTCTAACTGCCCTGTCTATTCCTTTGAGCAAACAATGAATCAAAAGCTTTTTGATATAATGAGGTTCTATAACACGATTTGCCAATGGTAAATCGAAATAATCGTTACTCAATTTGCAGGTTGCTCTGCTGGTTCCTCCTACTCCGCAAAGTATTTGCGTAGGGGCTTCTCCTGAGTCTATGGACTCCAGCTGAGATTCAACGTATTTTTTTATCCTCTTGTATTCTTCCTTCGTAGGTATTATTCCGGACACAAAATTAGCGAACAGACTCAGCGATTCCATCTGAACAGAGTAGGTCCTGCATATTTTCCTGTCTTTATAAAAAACGAACTCTGTACTTCCGCCTCCGATATCAACCATAAGACCGGAATCAACGTTGACATTGTAAGTGGCTCCGATAAACCCGCAAATGCCTTCTTCCTCCCCGGAAATAACATTAACGTCAAACCCTGTGGTCTTTTTTATCGCATCTGCTGTCTCGTCCTTGTTTTGTAGATTCCGGAAGGACGCGGTAGCTATCACGAAAACCTTTCTAACCCTTATATTTTCAATTATTTTATTATAAATGAGTAAAACTGAAATAGCCTTATTAATTCCCTGTTCCGTAATGCCGCCCTTTTTGTCACGATAGCTTAACAGCGAGGCCATGGTTTTACGATGAAACATAGGCTTTATGACGCCGCCGCGGATAGTATATATGAAAGTCTCATTGAGTTGGAACCAATATCGATTACTGCGTACATTCCTGTCTCCTAAATTAAATCGACCAGCATTTTCGATTTAATTTAGTTTATCCGATGATTGTAAAAATTTATATTAAATTCATGTTAAAATTATTAAAATGACCGCCATGATACATAATGGGATGTTACTATAATTAGTATAATATCAGAAAATAACCCGCAGGGAAGTAATAAAAATGAGGTAAAAATATGAAAAAAACAGCAAAAAAAGAGCAGCTTATCATTGCCGCCGCAATAATACTTTCATTTGTGCTGATCTATGCCGGCAACCGTATTACCATGCAGGATGTCGGTTTTTTCAACGAGGAGAATGATCTGATTGCAGGAAAAGCCGAGGTGACGGAAGTGTTGAATGAATCTCCGGATGAATACGGTGCAATTTTTTTTGAATGCCGTGTGATTAAAGGAGAAAATGCCGGAGAATCTGTTGTTGCAGTTCAGACAATTATTGAGGAAAATAGTGTAAGGCTTGTTAAAAAAGGTGACATCGTATATTTGGGTGATGCGTCAGAATACGAGATCAGCGCAGATTGGTTCTTATACGAATATGAACGCTATAACGGAGTCATCTGGCTGGGGGCTGCATTCGCCTTCCTGCTGATTCTTTTTGGCAGAAGCAAGGGGTTCAGAACTATCATATCGCTGACATATACATGTATGACCATTTTTTTTGTATTTCTTCCGTCTATCGTCTCAGGCTTTAATATTTATCTGAGTTCTATTATCGTATGCGTCTTTATTACGTTTATGACCTTGCTGATCGTCCAAGGTCCGAATACGAAGGCGTTTGCAGCCGGATTAGGCTGCATAGGCGGTCTTCTGATCGTAAGCCTGATAACCGTAGGTATGAGCGAGATCTTAAAAATCTCCGGACTGATCGATAACGATTCATACTTCCTTCTCACACTGAATACAACTGCCCCCGTCAATCTGAAAGCTGTAGTCTTTGCTGCGATCACCATAGGCGCCATGGGAGCGATTCTTGATATTGCAGTTGACATTGCATCCTCCTTAAGCGAGGTTCACCGTCATGCTTCAAAGATGTCTCTCGGTCAAACCGTAAAATCAGGAATCACTATCGGTCAAGATATCGTGGGAAGCATGGCAAATACGCTGATCCTTGCCTATATCGGAAGCTCGCTTTCATTAATTCTCCTGCTGCTAATCCATTCAGGCTCTCCGGAGGATCTGCTCAACAGCGAGCTGATAATCGTAGAAATTCTCCAGGCGCTGGCAGGAAGCATCGGCATTCTCTTTACAATACCGCTTACTGCCGTGAGCTGCGGTATTTTGTATAATAGATCCTCCCGAAGCTTGGAAAATACCGGTCAGTAGATTTAAAGGCAAACGGCGGCTTTATATCTCAGGCATGGGGATCACCGTGGGCATTCCTCTAACATTCTCCACCGCAACCGGCATTCCATAAACGGAGCTGATATTTTCAGGTGTCATGACTTCTTTTCCACCATAAGCAAAGACCTCGCTGTCCTTGATAAGCAAAAATCGATCACTATATCTTAGGGCAAGGTTCAGATCATGAATCACAATGATCACGCTGATTCTTTCCCTTCTTGAAATTTCACGGACAGCAGCGAGAACCTCATACTGATTACGCAGATCCAGGTTGCTGGTGGGTTCATCAAGCAGCAGGATCCTCGGCTGCTGCGCCAGCGCCCTGGCCAGCATTACCTTTTGCAGCTCGCCCCCGGAAAGCTCATCAACATAGCGAAGTGCAAAGCTTTCCATCCCCATACGTCTGATAACCGATTTTGTTATATCAATATCCTCTTGCCCGGGTTCAAACTTTATATAGGGTTTACGCCCCAGCAGTACGGAATCAAATACGGTAAATTTATCGCCAATATTGCGCTGAGCTACATAGGCCATATGTTTCGCAATATCGTTTCGTTTAAACTTGCGAATATCCTTACCGCTTACACAGACGGTTCCGTTTTGAGGCGTTAAAATATGGTTCAGACATTTAATTAATGTGCTTTTACCGGCGCCGTTATTTCCTAAAACTGCGATGCACTGACCCTCCTTCGCGTCAAACGCTACCTTACTTAAGATCCTGCGGCTCCCATTATATGCAAAATCCAGATTTTTAACTGCAATCATCGTCTTCCAACTCCTTTACAAAGTAAATATAAGAACAAAGGCGCGCCCAGAAAAGATGTCATGGCCCCAATAGGCAAAATAATCGGTGAGACTGCCAAGCGTGCTACCGTATCACTGAGCAACAGCAGCATTGCGCCCATCAGCGCCGAGGCGGGAAGCAGATACCGGTAATCTCCGCCTATAAAACGGCGAACCATATGAGGGGATATAAGTCCTATAAAATTGATTATACCTACAAACGAAACGATAACAGCCGCATTAAGTGAGCAAATGAACATACCTGTCATACGCATTCTCTCCACGCTGACACCCAGACCTTTTGCCGTTTCCTCCCCATTTTGCAGCGCATTATAATTCCAACGGTTATATACAAAATAAGCCATTGCAACCCCTGTCACAATGGTCATGATCAGGATTTCTCTACAGCTCGTGCGCCCCAGGTCGCCAAAGGTCCAAAATACTACTGCGGCTACCTTTACGTCGGCTGCAAAATACTGCAATAAAGTTGTGGCGCCGGAGAACAGGGTACTGAGCGCCACTCCCGCCAATATCATAGATTCCGGCGTAACCTTATTGAAATGGGCTAATCCCATTATGACGAACGTTGACATCATAGCGCTGATAAATGCACAGACTGATATCAGGTAAGGGTTTAAAATCGTAACAGCGTCTGCTGTTTGATTCTGCAGCCCGGCTCCCAGAACAATGATCGCGAAAGATGCTCCAAAAGCAGCTCCCTGAGAAATACCAAGTGTGGAGGAAGAAGCCAGAGGATTTCGTAAAATACTTTGCATAACGCAGCCGACAGCCGCAAGACCTATCCCTCCAACTATTGCTGTCACGATTCGAGGCATTCTGTGATTGAATACTATAGTGCGTGACTGAGTGCTGCCTTGACCGAACAACGTAAGTATAACCTCCTTAACGGAAAGGTTTGCAGAACCTGCGCTGATTGCAAATAAAGCAACCAATACGGTTACAACTCCTAGCAATAAGATAAAGGTCCATTTATATCGTATATATCCTTTATAGGATTCAGTGTTTCCCATTCCCGGTTCTTCTCCTATGGTTATCTTTTTTAACCGGTATCCGGCTATTCTCCTATGGTTATCTTATCAAACTTGTATCCGTCCGCCAGCAGCGCCTCATAAAATGGCTGTCCAAGCATCACGTTGAAGATTTCATCTGCTTTTTCAATTGGATCAATGTCGGAAAATTGTTCGGGGAAAATGATCTTGCCTGCATAATAAGCATCTGCGATGGCGATTTCCATATTAGTCCAGTTATAATTATATGATATCTGAGAATAGACCTCACCTTTCTGCACTGCCGTAAGGTTGTCATAGAACATTTTGTTTTTTTCATAATCCTCGTTGACCAGGTTCATATTGGCAGGATTTAAAAAGATTATATCGGGATCCCAGACTGTTACCTGTTCCAAGTCGATGAGTAAAGCCCCCGACTTCCCTGTTTCATCAACAACGTTCTTTGCGTTTACAGCTGTAAATGGCGGATATTCGGCATAAGTACCTTCAAAGCCGTGAGCGCCCCGGAAGCTTACCGCTCCGGTGTAAACGGAGGGTTTGCCGGCATCCGCTATATTCTTTGTACGGTCGTTCAGATCTTTTTGCCATCCCTTTATATTATTTATCACCTCAGCACTGTTTTCTTGAGTTCCCATTATTTCTCCGATCAGTTCCAGCGCCGCATAAAAGCTTTCATCAAACATGCCTTCAGGATAAATTCCGATGGTAGGTATTCCTGTTTTATCCGCTACGTTTTTCAATGTATCTTCATCGGTCAGACCGATAATAATGTCAGGAGAAAGTGTGACCAGCTCTTCGATATATGTAGTATCACTGCTTCCGCCGCTTCCAACAGAAGCTATCGAATCAAAATGCTCCGCATTCACAACAGTATACGGCATGGCAGATACATTCTGCTTATCCATATCGGTCACGCCGATCAGTTTATCGCTGCATCCGGCATATGTCAAAATACGCGCCGCGCCTCCGATTGCGGCTATGGTTTCTATATCTGCGGGGATTTCTACCTGACGACCGTAAACATCAGTGACGGTTCGCGTTTTTGAATTATCAGCCTCTGAATCAAAAGCAGGACCTGATGCGCAGCCGCTTAATACTAACACCAAAACGAGAACTAACCCAATCAGTTTTTTATTTTTCATTATCATGCTCCTCTTTCTTGATTTTTTAACTCTTTTTTCAACTTGCTTTACGCCAGCCTTGATATTGCTGTTTGTTTTGTTTACCAGCCCCTGCTGTAACTGTTAAGGCAATCGCCGCATACTGTTTTTCCTTCCTGCAGATGCATTTTGTGCTCCGGTGCACCTTCTCCGCATAGCTCGCATATAACTGTTTGGAATCTCCGCGCTTTTTCCGGCGGATCAAACGTTGGCACAGAAAAAGAAAAGACCTCATCTAAAGGAGCGCCTAAAAGGTATTCCTGCCATTGTTCTCGTTCAATATTATCTTTATTGTGGGCTTTCAGACAAACTCGCAATCTCTTTCCGTTTTTTCTGTTAAAAAATGAAAACGCCTGCTTACCTGTATCTCGGTAGATCAGATTCCCTTTCCCGATAGTGCAGCTCAAAAGAGCCTGAACTGCGTCCACTCCACAGGCATCGTTTTCTGTTACACATACGATTTCTTCATCATCGGAGACTCCAATCCCCATTTTTTCAAAGGCAGCTTCGCACGCCTTAACTCCGATTGCAAGCCCCGGACACTCATGCCCGTGAAATGCAACTGCCTTGTTCCATATTTCCCTATTCATTTTTTCTCCTTATCTTTTTTCCTTTGATAACATCCCTGTTTTTATCTTATAAGAAAAAAAGAAGGCTGGAATATAGCCTTCTTAGCGTCTGATTTATAACTTCAATGTTATCATTTACAATATTAGCTTTTCATTTGATCTAAGTATATGCTTGCTCGCCCAATTTGCATGGTAAATTGTAGGTCAGCTTATGCAGGCTTCTACCTGCGACAATGTATTTCTTATACATTAATTCTTACATTATATTCTATATTTTTACCGTTGTCAAACATTTATGAACACTTATATGCAATGAAAATGCAGGTTTGTCAAACATATGTTGTGAAAGACAACATACATTTATTACAAGCCTGGATTGCCTTTCTATATTCCTTGAGCGATTAATCCTCTAGTCATATATGATCCCATCGTAGTTGTAAGATCAAAAACACGATCGTATATCTGAATTTCTCTGTGGTAATCTTTTGCAACCAAAGATGTAATCATCTGAAGCTTTAATTGTATATATCGATATAATAAGCTTTTCCATTGAAATTCATCCCAATATAAGTTCAAGCTTGCAAGAAAATTTGCAAGTTCATCAGCATCACGATACCAATTTCTAACACTTTCATTAAGCTGTTCTTGGTTATTCGATAAAATTCCTTCAATAATATTTGTTGGCCTGCCTATAAATGCCGTAAATAGACTATTGAAGCGATCAGCTAATTCTGGTCCATAGAATAACATTATTGCATTACGAAAATCACTAGACATAGCTAATAATCTTTCCGCATTAAAGACAACTCTAGGCGAGCGGTCAATCGCAGTATTTATATAAGCTCTCATGAATACAGATAGTTGAGTCCATAGTCGTTGAAACAGGCTTAATATATTTAATTGTTCAAAGTTATAACACATTTCCTCCGGAGTTGGTAACGTGTTCTGATTTTTAAGCGGCATGGCGGTTTCTCCTTATGACTTCAATTTATATTTTATAATATGCAAATAATAATTTTAAGTAACTAAGCATTATTAATATTTTGGGGATATGCGAGGCTTGGCATCCCTAAAATTTATGCTTATGAAGGATTTTAAGGGTGATAGTGTTAGATGGCTCTCTCACTCTCTTACGAACGGAGTAAGGCAAAGATTATATTGTAAAGAGAAGGTTGCTACAAATTAATAAATGGTTATAAAGATCTGTTCCTCACAAATACAGAAACAGGGGACGAGTACCCTTCCGGCACTACAATAAAACCCCTGAAATACATGGCTTCAGGGGTTTCAAAATTGGTGGAGAATAGGAGGTTCGAACTCCTGATCTCTTGACTGCCAGTCAAGCGCGATCCCAACTTCGCCAATTCCCCGTATTTGCCGGGATTCTGAGTATCATTCTCCCGAATTGAAAACAAAAAATAATGAGCTGTGTTTCTGAATCAGGCGCGTTCCCAGCTGCGCCATACGCCCGTACTTGTTTATTTACCCTATGAATATGCTGTTTACATACATCAGGTAGTTAATATTATCGGAGATTTTGGTTGATTTGTCAATGCATTTTTAGGAAATCAGCGCATTGTGAACATTTCAAGTTTTATGCTGAAGTAAATAAAGATCGCAAATACTATTTTATACATATGGCTTTTTAGATGTCGGATGCTAGTGTGCCAAAAATTCAGGAAGAGAAGAAAAATGAACTATATTGCAATAAATTTAAAAAGCGAACACATATTTACATACATATCCGCTTAAAGCTATAAGGTCATCATCTTTCAGAATGGAACAGGCTGTTTACGAACCCATAACGGCATACATACCCTATCCATTTGAAAGCATCATTAGTTAATAAATATGGACTAATACCTGTTGTTTCTCTGTCTTTTTCTTGCGCTTCTGCATTCAGGACATCTCTGAGGTTCGTTTTCAAAACCTTTTTCTTTATAGAATTCCTGTTCGCCTACTGTAAATGTGAATTCAGTACCGCAATCCTTGCATATGATTTTTTTGTCTTCCATCTTTTTTTACCTCCTTAATAAAATTGGATTTGGTATTTTATACAGATCTCCTCCAACAAATTAAAGAGATATATGTCTTAAAATATTCATCCATTGCTGCTCTTATACAGCGTGTTCAGTATAGCCTATCTCATGTTAATTATCAAGCACTAATTTTGTCAAAATAGCCCGTTTCAAGCAGATAACAGGCACTATTTTTGTCGAATTTTTGCATACCGAATGTTGTTATATTCTCACGTTAATCATATGCTGCCTGCCATCATCCTCCAGCTTTATTCTGTTTCCTTGGATTCTGATACCGTCAACGCTGATTTCATTCATCGCCTCATCGCTGCTGTCACTTTCAACCGAGATATGATAGGAGGATGAACCGTATCGGTAATTGACCGTATAGTCTCCGAAATGTTCCGGAGCTGCAGGGTCTATTACAATATAATCTCCCTGTTTCCTGATTCCCAGGAAGCATTTCACAAGCCCTTGATACATCCAACCGGCAGAACCTGTGTACCAGCTCCATCCGCCTCGGCCTATACAGGGTGTAGCTGAAGCAATGTCAGCGGTCATTACATACGGCTCTTTTTCATACTTCAGCGCATCGCGTTTTTTTGAGGTCGTATGGATCGGATTCAACATGGTAAACAACGTGTACGCCAGCCGGTGATCGCCTAATTGTGCGGCTGCAATGGCCAGCCAGGCGGCTGCATGACTATACTGCCCACCGTTTTCTCTTATGCCCGGATAGTAATTCTTAATATATCCGGGGTTATTAGGTGTTTTATCAAACGGGGGAGTAAGCAAAAGAGAGATTCCCTCTTCTTCATTTACCAGGTGACGGCACGCGGACAGGATAGCCCTTCGGGTTCGATTCATGGGCGCTGCCCCTGATATGACACTCCATGATTGACTTATTGAATCTATTTTGCATTCATCACTTTCTCTTGAGCCAAGTTTAGTACCGTCATCATAAAAAGCCCTGCGGTACCATAACCCATCCCAGCCGTGCTTTTCTAGATTTTCTTGCAGCTCCTTTCTTTGCTTTTCCAAATCATCTGCAAACCTTATATCACCTTCGTGGCGGCAGAGGGGGATAAAATCCCCTAATACTTTATAAAGGAAGAACCCCAGCCAGACACTTTCTCCCTGACCGTCTATCCCAACCCGGTTCATACCGTCATTCCAATCTCCTCCCCCTATCAAGGGAAGACCATGCACGCCGTATCGGGTATAAAAAATCGTTTTTTTACAGTGCTCATAAATACTTCCGGAAAGCTCTGAAATTTCAGGGGTAACCATGATTTCGTGCTCACCATCCTTTAGGAGCGGACCTTTGATATAGGATACTTGCTCCGACAACAGAGAATGATCCCCTGTGGATTCTATATAGGCTGCAACTGAATATGGAAGCCATAACAGATCGTCAGTAATCCTGGTGCGCACACCTAAGCCGTTTGGAAGATGCCACCAGTGCTGAACGTCTCCCTCTTCAAACTGCCTGCTGGCAGCAAGCAGGATCTGATCTCTTAGAATTCCCGGTTTAACGTCCAGGAGCGCAAGGCAATCCTGAATTTGATCACGAAAGCCGTAAGCACCGCCACATTGATAAAACGCTGCCCTTGCATTCAGCCTGCAGGAAACCGTCTGATAAAGCAGCCAGCCGTTAACAAGAATATCCAATGCCCTGTCCCTGGTACCTACCTGAATACCCCCAAGAAGATCAGACCAATAAGCTTTGACCTTCTCCAATTCTGCATTACCCGAGGCTGCATCACTGTATTTTTTCCTAAGAATCTCGATCTCTTCAAAATCATCACTTTGACCTAAGCCAAACAGTATTGTTCTACTTTCATTTGACCTCAGCGCGATGGAAATTTGTATGGCTCCGCAAGGATCATACCCGTTACCGGTAGAACAGCACAACTTCTGCTCCAGTCCCTGAGGTTCCAAAATGGAGCCGCGAAGACCGAGGAATTCCTGTCGGTCACCTGTATATCCAATGATCATTTCACTTGAAAAGATAAAAGCATAGTGCTTCTGATAATCGTTATTATAAATGTTATGAGCGTATAGATACTCGTGCTCATTGTCATAGTATGAAATAATGTAAGGGCTTGTTTGATCCCTCTCAACACCCAGTACCCACTCAACATAATATGTAAGAGATAAATAACGTTCCCGATCAGTTAAATTGGACAGGGTCAATTCCCAAAGCTTTAACGGCTCCTCCAATGGGGTAAAAACTCTGAGCTCCTGCTCAATTCCTTCCGCCTCATGGTAAAACGTCGAATATCCAAAACCGTGACGAATCCTGTATGTTCCCTGGTCCTCTCTTCCAAGTGATGTAGGTGTAATGACTGTTCCCGAAATTTCATCTCTGATATAAATAGCCTCGGAGGCTATGTCGCTGACAGGATCATTGGACCAGGTCGTCAGTTTGTTTTCCCTGCTGTTTCCCGCCCAAGTGAAGCCTGCTCCAGTCTCAGAGACATGAAAACCTAAGCGTTTATTTGCGATCACATTTATCCAAGGTGCAGGAGGCTTGTTACCCCCTTCAAGAAGAATTTCATATTCTGTCCCGTTTTCGGCAAAACCTCCAAAGCCATTGAAATATTCTAAATCCAAAATACGTTCCTCCCTTCACAGGATTCTTCTGTATGCCGCCTAAAAGGGTGTAGGGGGCTTTTCCGCCTCCGTTATATATTATCGATATCCTTCAAAGAATCCTTGATATTTCTAAAGTATATTCCTGTCTCTTCTGAAAAAACTACTCTTGCCACGGTAAAGAGCAAATCAACCTCTCCCGGGGACATCTGGCCGGAATGTAAAATAAACAAACCAGGTCTTTCCCTGCTTTCATCATAGATTTTCAAGGAACTTGTCATTTCATAAAGCAAATTGGTCAAGTCCTGCATGTAGCCGTATTTCGTTTCATCCAGAATAACAAGATCTACCCTGAGCTGATTTATCCTATAATACTCGTATGCTCTCAGCACATCCTTGATGATGCCTGATTCCTCTGTAGAGCGAACTCGAAGCAGCATGATGGGATTATCTCCGGAAATGCCGAACCGCCACAAGCAGCTCTGCGTTTTCCAGTTCCTTCTTATGTTTTCAGACGGTCCTCTGTAATGCCGGCAGGGATAAAAAAGCGGACTGATTATATCCTGAAACGCATTCACCTGCCGTCTCGATATATTAAGATACGTAAGTTCCATTCCGCTCTGCAGCCTGGCTTTTTCAAACAGGTCATCTATCCTGTATGGTATAAGCTCATTGCTGATTTTAATAGCTTCCTCTCTGCTATCGCACACGCCTGTAATAAAACACAGCGATGTGATTTCTCCCGGTTCCAGTGTAATCTCCGCTCTTAGGCTCATTATAGGATCAGCGGAAAATCCGCTTTGGCTTGAAAGGGATATATCTTCAACTATGGCATCCGGATTCTGAACAGTATTGTTTCTTCCGATAAATTTCAATCTGTCGTTTTCATATCCCGCCTGTTCAAAGGATTTTCCGCAATCTTTGACCATGTGCATGATTAGGGGCAGTGGGCCATCCTCATCCCCGCAGCCTCTTCTTTTAGATAAGAAGAGGGATTCCTCCGGCAAGAACTCACTCTCTATAAAGAGCTTACTGAATGCCGGATGGCTGATTTCAGCCCGGTGATAATCGTTTACCACTTCTATATAGCTGGTGACCTGCAGCTGTTTTACTATATTACTGTGATTTGTAAAGGTAATTTTTCTCATCTCCATATTATGATCCGGTGATATACTGACTCGTGTATGGGTGGAAATATCACCATCCCTTCTCCTGAATTCAGCCTCATGGGGAGAAAATATCGCCTGGTATTCATCAGGCTCTGCTTTCGTCGGATGGTAGGTTGCACTCCATATCCTTCCGCTCCGGATTTCCTTTATGTATATATAATTTCCTGTATTTGCATAGACATCTGCTCTCCAGCGGTAAATCATTATTCCTTTGTAGTCACTGCGGCCATCTCCATCGGATGTTATCATCAGAGAGTATTTATTACTGGACAGATAATTCAATGCCGGTATCACAGGCGCAACACGCCTGATATACCTTCTTCCTAATATATCTTCTTCCTGCGAGATAATTTTCTTCAGATTTACCGCATATCCTTTCTTTGTCACGGAGATGAATAATGTCTGCAACTTTTCCTCCAAAAGAGTCTCAGCAGCTTTTATGATGGGCTCTGAATGGAAGCGTCTGCGCATTACCCCGTTATTCAGGAAGTTATCGATGGCCGCCAGATTCATACCTTGATGGTGAGCCATAAATGATGTTACAATACAGTAATTTTTAAAATTTACCGAATCAGGTCCATTGAAGTCTACTGCCTCATAGTACCCATATTCTCCGTAGGCTCCCATATTCTTAAGCTTTTTCAGGTTTTGAATGGTCTCTTCCGGCGCAAAATCCAAAGCAAGAATTGAGGCATAAGGCGCTGCCACCGGAGGATTGCCGATTGAAGGCTGTAAACGCAGCTCGGGTACGCCGAAAGCCTTGTATTGATAGTTCGAGTCCAAGTCGAAGCGATAATATTGCGATTCGGAAACTCCCCACGGAATATTCCTATTATTCCCGTAAATAATGTGCTGCCGCACAGCGGCCCTTGATGTTTCCGAAAATACAGAGCCTTCATATTCTTTCATGACCAAATTAGGCATAAGATATTCAAACATCGTTCCGCTCCAGGATACAAAGGCCGGTGTCCCTTCTACCATAGTAAGAGGTCTCCCCAGCTTATACCAATGCTTTACCGGAACATCACCCCGGGCGATAGCCAGAAAGCTGGTAAGTATTGATTCTGAAGCCAAAAGGTCATAACAGCCCGAATCAAGTGTCTGAGAAGCAACATGGTAGCCGATATGGAAAAGCTTTCTCTTTTTAGAAAATAGAGGTCGAAAATCTGCTGCCTTCTGCATATTGTCGATAATTCTGCAAAGCGCATCGATCCTTTCCATTTGCTCCGCCGCATAGCGTTGATCATCCTGTGCCAAATCCAGCAGGGTTACGGCAGAGGATATGCTTTCTTCCTCAAGTCCGAATTCTGTGATTTCCCTGATGACTGCTTCTGCCGCATCCATAAGCTGTTCCAACGTACAGAGATCTTCCAGTGTATGCTGCTGTTTTTTTGCTTCAATCTTTTCTTTAACTTCAAGCACGTCTTTTAATAATTCTCCGTAAGTTGCATGGGTCTTATTAATATCGATACCTTCCAATTTGCTTGCTGCTGCTTTTGTCTTTAGCTCTGACAGGACATTTGCAGGTATGACAGGATTATTTTTCTGCTCCTTTAGTCCGTTCTTAAAGGCTATCAGATGTCCAAAGAAATTGCCGCTGTCCACAGTTGATACATATTTAGGTTCGAGTACACTGAGAGTATGAATGTCATACCAGTTATATAGATGCCCGTTCCATTTGGGAAGGATGGCTACAGCATAAAGCAAATTCTCCGCCGTATCCAGAGTGGTGCTTAAAGTTTCAAATCCAAAGTCCCTTGCCGACATAACAGAAAGAAACTGCAGACCAATATTGGTTGGCGAGGTTTTATGAGTGACCTTCTTCTTATTGGTGATTTGATAGTTGTCCGGGCAGAGCCAGTTATTTTCCTTAGTAGAGAAGTCTTTAAAAAAGCTCCATGTGTCCCTTGCTATCTCCAGAAGCATTTCCTCGTCATCAGTATCCAAAGGGTTTTCAGTCACTGGCCGGCTAATATAGTACGCCGGAAGAAACGACATAGCCCATGCCAATGCAACTACTGCATAAAACAGGACCGCCGGCGTATTTAATTGCTTAATCATGAGCAGCGCAAACAGGGCCGCGCTTGGGATCAAAGCGCTCCACATATGGAGAAAGTACCCCTTTTTAGTATTCGCCACAGCCTTTTCTACCGTATCGGCTGAATTCCACATCAGCAAATTCTTTTTACTGATGGCAAGGCGGTATAAGGTTTTTATTATAGCGTCCATCGATGTATATGCCCTGTATGGCAGCAGCAGTACATCAAGCAAGGCTCTTAATAATATCCCTGCCATATCCCGATGCAATTTTTTATATATGATGGCAAGCCTTGGTTGTCTAAGTTTATGAGCAATAATGCGTAACATCGAAATTACGATATTAAAAATTTCAGAAAAGAATACAACGGGCAGCCATATATACCACGCATCAGGAATAAATGCCAGATTTAAAATGATAAACAACACTTTGCATAAAGGAACAAGGCTGCGCCTCATATTATCCAGTATCTTCCATTTGGAGATCAGACTGAGACCGTCTCGCTTTACAAGCCATGGCAGCAGCTGCCAATCTCCTCTGATCCAGCGGTGTTCTCTTTTTATAAAGGAAATCACGCTGCCCGGGAAGTCATCCAGTATATTTGCCGCACCGGTAAAAGCGGTTCTTACATAACAGCTCTCTAACAAGTCATGACTCAGCACGCGGTTTTCCGCGAATTTATTGTTAAGAATATTATGAAAAACTTCGATATTATAAATTCCTTTTCCTATATATGAACCCTCCCCAAAGACATCGTGGTAAATATCGGAGATCATATCGGAATAGTGAACCAGACCATCCTGTCCGCCTGCAAGCTTCGTGAATCTTCCGCTGTTATGGTCACAGATATGGTTCCTTACGGCAGGCTGAATAATGGCATACCCTTCTTTTATCTTTTTTCCTGACTCATCTAAAATTGCATTATTTAAAGGATGGTGTATCATTCCCACAAGCTTGGATGCACTGTTTTGTACCAGTACGGAATCTGCATCCAGTGTGATCACATATTTAAAAGTACCGATAAGGCTTTTATCGAAATTAATTAAAGAAAAGTGAGTATCCTCCTTGGGTGTTCCGGTAATATAGGCATTGAATTCTTCCAGCTTGCCACGCTTCCGTTCCCAGCACATGTAGCACCCCTGCGCCTCATTCCATTTCCGTTTTCGGAAGAACAGCGAGAATCGCTGATAAGCGCTGGGATACTTGGAATTCAGTTCACGTATATGCTTTTCAAGGGTTTTTGTAATTAGCTCATCATTGGAGGTATGTGGCGCAGAGGAATCAGAGTAATCAGCAAGGAGCGCAAAAAACAAATTGGGCTGGCGATTAGCCAGATAGTGACTGTGCAGCCGTTCCAAGTATTCCAGCCCCTGCTCCGGCGAGGAAAGAATGATCGGCATTACCACAAATGTCCTGGCTTCATCGGGGATCTCACTTAGATAATCCATGGAAGCTATTCTTTTTACGGGCACAAACCGCGCAAAAATATTATTAGAGACTTCTAAAGTGATACCCACTATGATCGGCAATGCTACAAGGAAAAGCATAATGGATTGATACGATAAGGCCGGAAGATCATTTATCCATAGGAAAAACAAGCTGCAAAAGGCAATCAGAAGCAAAGAGGTAACGAACATATAGCATTTACCTTTTTTATTCCTAGGCTCCAGTGTTTTCGGCGGTTCCTGTTTTCTGATTTTCGCTTTCAGGATTGGATGTCCTTTTCCCACAAGATAGGTTCCTACGTGATCTGAATGGTTTAAATCCTCACGTCCTGCTTCAGCAAGCTCGAAACATACTTCGCCCACATCACCGTCCTCCATGCCGTACTTCAGTGCAAGCCTTTCGGCAGACTGCCGGTAAAAGCTTCTGCTCTCCGCATCCATGTCTGAATATATGCCGGCAGGATCTCTTGACAAAATCTCTTCCAATTGAGACAAATCCTCGAAAAGCTTTTCTTCGTCCAACTGGTTGATCTCTCTCAAGCTGACTATAAGGGCACGGACCTTTGACTCCAGCAGGGATTCTATCTTTCCTTCCTCCTTGAAAACATCGAAGGCGCTTATGTATTTTCCGGGAATTTTTTCATGATGCTCCAGATATTTTTGGATATCGTCATCATTTGCGGACATGTTTTTCAAAAGATATAGGACATGACAGTGGAATGAAAAATCCTCTTCCCATCCGTCGCCATAATTATTTAAAAGAGGTTCAACATCCAGCTTCCTTGATTCTGCCTTCAATGTCTCTTTTACGAATGTGTCCGCTTTATTTTTAGCTTTTATCCGATACACGATGTCATCAGAAATCTCTATGATACGCTTTAGCAGGCATAAACCGATCATCTCCGGAAGCATCCAAAGCTCCTTATCTGATAAAGGCAGATTCTTTTGATATGCCTTCATCATCAGAGTGATGTTTTCCTCGTCAAGATGACCTCCTGCCAAGGCGATCATTTCTTTTGCCACAACATAGATCCTGGGAAGCCCGCGATCCTCTCCGTATTGCAAAACGGGCAGCATTTCGTAACTCCCTGTGGACTTAATCTTTTTAATTTCACGATACATCATTTGAAAATTGTCGAACAGCCAACGGGCGGAGGGCATAAGGGCGATAATATCCTCGGACACTTCTGTTATATTATATCTAATTTGATTCAGCTTCCTGTAGGCGCTCCGATTGTACTTAACAATAACCGGATTGTGTTTTTTCCACTTTACATTCTGATGACCGTAGGACAGTATCTGCATTTGTTCTTCCCAATCCTTCGGTCCTAAAGGTTTCGCTGCCTCGCTGGTTATCGCATGAAAACGACTTTTTCGATTTATTTTTTTCATCATCATGTTCTCCCCTTTCTGTGAATCTTAAAAGATTTAAGCACATTTTTTCCGGGTTGACTCCCATGAATCTCATGTCGATATTTAAGATGGCATAAGGCATGATTATAAAATAAAGAGTATTGACATTGATGGATTATAACGCTTAAGTAGCAAAATTTTGACTGTAGAAATTGTTCTTACATCTGTACGTTTCAACGAGGCAAGTGACATCTTTGTCCCGTTATTAAGAAGTGAATATTATTAATAATATATATACCCAGTTTGTTCCAATTTTAACAAGCGAAATATGGATATGGAAAAAGGTCTTGGCTCAATAATAAAACCCCCAAATCGTATGATTTGAGGGTTCTTGTCCTTATCTCTTTGAAAATTGTGAAGCACGGCGCGCTTTCTTGAGTCCATATTTTTTTCTTTCCTTCATTCTCGGGTCTCTCGTTAAAAAGCCTGCCGCCTTAAGGGGTCCCCTGAATGCTTCTCTGTCTGAAGAAGCAAGCGCTCTGGAAATTCCATGTCGTAACGCTCCGGCCTGACCTGTGGTTCCGCCTCCTGTTACGATTGCGATCACATCAAACCTGCCTTCTACTCCGGCAACCTCAAAAGGTCTTCTGACCTCTCTCTTCAGGATCTCCATTCCAAAATAATCATCAAGAGGCTTCTTGTTTATTGTTATGTTTCCTTTGCCAGGGATTAATCTGACTCTGGCAATGGAAGATTTTCTTCTACCTGTTCCGGTGTATTGCATTTTTGCCATTTATGATTTCTCCCCTTTCCTAAAAGTTCCATATTTCAGGCTTCTGAGCCGCGTGCTTGTGCTCCGGACCTGAGTAAACCTTAAGCTTCTTATACATCTGTCTGCCGAGCTTTCCATTCGGCATCATGCCTTTTATCGCATGTTTTATAATGTCATTAGGCTTCTTTGCCTGTAATTTTTCAAAACTGATTTCACGAAGTCCGCCTGAATATCCGGTATGTCTTTTGTACATTTTATCTTGTCTTTTATCGCCTGTGACTTCGACCTTTTCGGCATTTATTACTATGACATAATCACCAGTATCAACATGTGGTGTAAAAATTGGTTTTCTCTTACCTCTCAATATAGAAGCTGCTTCTGTTGCCAACCTGCCAAGAGTTTTGCCCTCGGCGTCAATCATATACCATTTTCTTTCAACTTCATGAGGTTTTGCAATAAATGATCTCATCCTAAAAACTCCTCATATTCCTATTTTTCAACCAGCGCGTTTCACCCCACCCTGGTCATTCGTTCGTATTTTGTAAAATCCGGGGCTAATGGATTTTTACACATAGTGCACAAACATTATAATACTGTGTCTCGCTGTTTGTCAACTAAATAAAATTAAATTAATTCTACCAAATGGAAGGTTTTTTTGCCTTTTTTAATCAGGATTTTTCCGTCCTCGAACATATCCTTTGTTACCATAAGCCTGGTATCGGTAACCTTTTCATTATCAATGGAGAGTCCTCCCTGTTCTATGGTCCTGAATCCGTCGCCCTTGCTGGATACCAGCTTCAGTTCCGCAATCAGGCTTACGATTCCCATTCCGTCACCTTCAAAGGATGAAGCCGGCATCTGTGTTTTCGGTACATCATCCATACTTCCTCCGCCTGCAAATAATGCTCTGGATGCCTCTTGTGCTTTTTTAGCTTCCTCTTCACCGTGAACCAGCTTGGTAACCTCAAAAGCGAGGATCTCCTTCGCCTTATTGATCTCCGCATCTTCCAGGGATGACAGTCTTTTTACCTCATCCATCGGAAGGAAAGTCAACATTGACAAGCAGTTTTCCACATCTGCATCCTCAACATTTCTCCAATATTGGTAAAACTCATAAGAAGTTGTTTTTTCCGGGTCAAGCCATAAAGCTCCTTTTTGCGTTTTTCCCATTTTCTTGCCTTCGCTGGTAGTGAGAAGCTTAAATGTCATTCCGTAAACCTGTTCACCCATCTCACGACGAACGAGATCGACGCCGCCGAGGATATTCGACCACTGATCATCTCCTCCAAACTGCATCTTACAGCCGTATCTTCGGCGAAGCACCAGGAAGTCATAAGATTGCATCAGCATGTAGTTGAATTCCAGGAAGGAAAGACCTGTCTCCAGCCTCTGTTTGAAACACTCTGCCGTAAGCATCCTGTTCACAGAAAAATGTTTTCCTATATCCCTTATAAAATCAACATAATTTAAATCAAGAAGCCAATCTGCGTTGTTGTCAATAATGGCTTTTCCATCGGAAAAGTCTATGAATTTACTGAAGGTTTTCTTAAATTTTTCACCGTTGGCAAGTATATTTTCCTTCGTGATCATCTGGCGCATATCCGTTCTGCCGGATGGATCTCCGACCAACGTTGTACCTCCGCCAATCAACACGACAGGAATATGTCCATATTTTTGCATATGCATCATTACGATGATTTGCATGAAGTGTCCCACGTGAAGGCTGTCTGCAGTGGGATCAAAGCCCACATAGAAAGTGACTTTTTCCTTACCCAGCAGTTCACGGATCTCTTCCTCATGCGTTGTCTGTTTGATTAAACCTCTTTCCATCAAAACGTCAAAAACGTTTCTTTCTAATTCTGTTTTCATTTTTGGTTTCCTTCTTTTGCACTTTTGGTATATCTTATCTTATTTTAACTTTGTTAATATCTATTTATTTTTTTGAGATGACTATCCTGTTTTCAATATCATTGGGTATTTTACAATAATACTCTGCCGGTAAATGTGTATACTGGATCACGATGAGGGATCTACATTCTGTCGAGCAGATCAACCCTTCGCTGATGGCGTCCGCCTTCAAATTCAGTGTTCAGCCATACTTCAACGATGCTCAGCGCAACATCATGCTCAAGGATCCTGCCCCCCAACGCAATTATATTAGAATTATTATGCTTTCTGCTCATTTCCGCCATAATCAGGCTCGTGCATAATGCACAGCGGATTCCCTTTACCTTATTTGCAGCTATAGATATTCCTATGCCTGTCCCACAAATAACAATGCCCCGTTCCGCATTTCCCTGCATGACCGCTTCACCGCACACCTTACCGTATTCAGGGTAATCCGTGGATTCATCCGTATGACATCCCAAATCTATAACATCATGACCGTTGGTTTGAAGGTAAGACTTTACCTTTTCTTTTAATTCAAAGCCGCCATGATCCGCAGCCAATGCAATTTTCATAATGCACCCCCAATATATATTTCAGCTGGCATCTTATCAATATGCCTGCAAGCAAGCATTTAAAAATTAAAATGGAAATATTTGAGAATCATCCATTTTAGAGAGCAAAACTGCCAAACATTTTATACCTTTGCAATGTGATATCCCGCAGATTTCAACATTCGGTTCATCACCGCAAAACCAACTCCGTCACTTTCGCTTAAGGCTCCTGCCAAAATCAAGTTCACGCCCTCGTCATCCAGATCTCTTAGCCTGGCAAAGAATTCATGGGCAGCTTCAATAAAGGCCTTCTCTTCAAACAAAATTATACCGACTTTGAGTCCCAGCTTTTCGTTGAGAGCTTTCAGGCGCTCTATTTCGCTTTTAACCTTATCCCGCTGTCCTTCTATAATAATCATTTCCGCCTTCGGAGCGTAATGCTTGTATTTCATTCCCGGGGATTTCGGGGCTAAGTTTTTTTCATCCTCAGAGTCGCTGAAGCTATTCTTACGATGATTCAGGGTGGGGTCCATTTCAACCTTTTTGCCTATAGCAGCTTCAATATTTTCGGCCGTTATGATCCCCGGCCGTAAAATAGTCGGAATATCTCCGGTCAGATCCAAAACAGTGGATTCTATTCCTATCCGGCAATCATTCCCTATCAATATCGCATCAATCTTTCCATCCATGTCCTCAATCACATGCTCACCTTTTGTAGGGCTTGGCCGGCCTGAAACATTAGCGCTGGGCGCCGCTACCGGGCATCCCGCTTTTTTTATCAGTTCCAAAGCGGCCGGATCATCAGGCATGCGAATAGCAACGGTTTTCAACCCGCCGGTAGTGATATCCGGCACGCTTGCCTTCTTTTGTAAAACGATGGTAAGCGGTCCCGGCCAAAAATTATCTATAACACGTATGATTTCCGGTGTCAAAGCCGGAGTTAATTCCCCGATGTTGCTCGCTCTTGCGATGTGAACGATTAGCGGATTATCAGCCGGCCGTCCTTTTGCAGAAAAAATCTTCGCCACTGCTTCAGGAACCAGCGCATTTGCGCCAAGACCGTAAACAGTCTCCGTCGGAAATGCCACAAGACCGCCATCAATAATGATTTGAGCCGCCTCATCTATTTTTTCCAGTGCTGCCTCAACCTTTTCATTGGCTTCTGCATCGTCATAGACGGCGCTTTGCTCTATATTATGTTTATTTAAATCCTTTACGTCAAAAATTTTGGTTTTCATTTGATTAAAAATTCTTCATTCTCTCCGCCTGATCCGATGTAATCAGCGCATCAATAATCTCATCCAGATCCCCGTCCAGAAAATAATCAAGCTTATATAGTGTTAACCCTATTCTGTGATCCGATACACGTCCCTGCGGGAAATTATACGTTCTTATGCGCTCGCTCCGGTCACCCGAACCGACCTGACTTTTCCTCTGTTCAGAGATTTCATCGTTTTGCTCCTGAATCTTGGCATCATATAATTTTGCTCTGAGCACCTTAAATGCTTTATCTTTATTTTTAATTTGCGACTTTTCATCCTGACATGTAACCACTATCCCTGTCGGTATATGCGTAAGCCTAACTGCCGAATCCGTGGTATTAACGCTCTGTCCTCCATTTCCTGAAGACCTGTAAACATCGACCCGAACATCGTTTTGATTGAAATCAATCTCCACGTCATCGATTTCAGGCAAAACTGCAACAGTAGCGGCAGATGTGTGGATTCGTCCGCTGGATTCTGTTTCCGGTACTCTTTGAACACGATGAACGCCGCTTTCATATTTCAGTCTGGAATATGCGCCTTTTCCTTTGATTAGAATGACCGCTTCTTTAATACCGCCGATACCCGTATCGTTAATGTCCATCATTTCCGTCTTCCAGCCTCTGCGTTCGGCATATCTCATATACATTCTTAAAAGATTGCTTCCAAAAAGTCCAGCCTCTTCACCGCCGGTTCCGGCTCTGATTTCCAGGATTACATTCTTATCATCATTGGGATCCTTAGGAAGCAATAAAATTCTAAGCTCGTTGCTCAGCGCCTCCTGCTTTTCCTCAAGCTCTGCAAGCTCTATTTTCGCAAGCTCCCTTAGCTCCTCGTCCATATCTCCGTCATTGAACATTTCCTTTGTATTCTTTAAATCATCCGTGGCTTTTTTGTATTCTCTATATTTACTTACGATAGGTTCCATATCAGACATATCCTTCATAGATCTCTGCCAGACAGCTTGATCGTTAATGACCTCCGGATCAGAAACCTTAAGGGCTAATTCCTCATATTTCTCCTTAATAAAATCTAACTTATCGTACATTTATCTGCAACTCCTAACCTGATAATTATTAGAGTTTAAATTTTATCCCAAACATTATACCATATATACTCTATATACTCCATAAAAAAACTGGAAATCGCGATTTCCAGTTAATTTTGATGCTAGTCCATGTTGAACTTTTTCTTGAACTTTTCGACACGACCGCCGCGATTGATGAATTTTTGCTGACCTGTAAAAAACGGATGGCAAGACGAGCATACATCCAATCGAAGTTCATCCTTCATAGATTTAGTCACAAACGTATTACCGCATGCACACGTAACTGTACATTCCTTGTATCCTGGATGGATTCCTTCCTTCATGCCTTTCACCTCTTTTCAATTATTGTATCTATCGAAGTTCCGTTTCCGGAACGGTGTTAAGCCCACCCTTAAATGAGCGTTCAAATCCGGTCGTTCAAATATTTAATTTGGAACGATAGCTATTACATGTTAGCATAACATGTTAAAATAGGCAAGTACTTTTTCTTTGGCTTTCAACTTTTTATGCGAGGTGTGACTTCATCCGGCGCAAAAGGCTGTGAACAGTAACGATTGTCATGTTTTAACTTATTTTTACACATTTTACCACACGATCGTGACCGGTTAAATCCTTTAATACTTTAACCTTTTCAAAGTTCCCTGACTCTTCCAAAAGGCTGCAGACTGTTTCCCCCTGGTTATGCCCGATTTCCAGAAATAGCATCCCGTTGGGTTTAAGTAATGCGGGCGACCCTGCTATGATTCTTCGGTAATAATCCAGCCCGTCCACACCGCCGTCAAGGGCAATCAATGGTTCATGCTCCAGGATTTCCCGTTGTAACGTTGGAATGACGTTGCTCTCTATATAAGGGGGATTGGATACTATGATATGAAACTTCGCTGCGCCAAGCCCTTTTTTAAGTGAAGAAAACAGATCACTTTCGATGAATTTAACGGATTTTCCGACACCCGCATTTTCCGCATTTTCCTTGGCTAGTGCAATTGCTTTGCCGCTGATGTCCGTTGCTGTAACCTTAACATTCGTTAAGTACTTGCAGAGACTTATACCGATTGCACCACTGCCGCAGCACAGATCCATGATTTGATACCCGCCGCCAGGCATTTTCTTTTGTGACATCCTGCTTTTTATCTCACGGATCACTTCTTCCGCCAAAGTTTCCGTATCCTGTCTTGGTATCAGTACATCTTCATTTACTTTAAAGGGAATTCCCATGAATTCCTGTTCTCCGATTATATACTGAACAGGCTTTCCTCCGGCGCGAAGCTCAATAAGTTTAAAATATTCTTCACAATTCTTTTCGTCCAGTAATGATTGAGCTTTAATAAACAGCTGCTGCTTATTAAGAGATAACAAAAATCGCATGATAAGCTCTGCATCTATTTTGGGATCCATGCACCCTGCCTTTTTCAAAGCAGATTCTCCAATTTGCATCAATTCTTTTATGGCTAAGCTCATTTAATTGCTCCTGTTAATTGGTAACCCGCCGCTTAAGAAGCGGAGACTGACACCATCGTTAAATCTCAAGCTTTGTCTTTTTAATGATTTTTATAAAATCAGCATTGCTTTTAGTGTGGGCAAGTTGGTCGATGATATTTTCTGTTACCTCCTGCGTACCGATATTCGCCATAGCGCGGCGCATGGTCCAGACAGCTTCAAGTTCATCCTGACTCATGAGTAAATCTTCTCTTCTCGTACCTGACTTATTCAGGTTGATAGCCGGGAAGATTCTCTTTTCTGAAAGCTTACGGTCAAGGTGAAGCTCCATATTGCCGGTCCCCTTAAATTCTTCAAATATCATATCATCCATACGACTTCCGGTTTCTATCAGTGCAGTTGCAAGGATCGTTATGCTGCCGCCTTCCTCCATCTTACGCGCCGCACCGAAGAATTTCTTCGGCTTATGCAGGGCGCCGGGATCCAAGCCTCCCGACAATGTTCTTCCCGTAGGCGGGATTACAAGGTTATACGCTCTTGCCAGCCTTGTTATACTGTCCAGCAATATCACTACATCTTTCCCGTGCTCGACCAGTCTCTGGGATCTGGCCAATACCATTTCAGCTACCTTTACATGGTTCTGCGGCAGCTCGTCAAAAGTTGAGTAAATAACTTCACCCCCGATAGATCTCTGCATATCGGTTACCTCCTCGGGGCGCTCGTCAACCAATAAAACGATCATTTCAATTTCCGGATACATTTTTTCTATACTGTTTGCAACCTTCTTCAGCAGCACAGTTTTTCCAGCCTTAGGCGGCGCAACGATAAGCCCTCTTTGTCCCTTTCCTATAGGGGCAACCAGGTCTATAAGTCTCATGGATAACTCTGTCATTCCAGTTTCCAGAGTAATTCTCTGGTTAGGAAAAATCGGTGTTAAATCGTCAAAGTCCGGTCTTCGGATTGCGACTCCCGGCTCATCACTGTTGACTGTATTCACATAAAGCAAAGCTCCAAATTTTTCTCCTTCGTTGGGCCGTCTTGTGATACCTTTTATTTTATCTCCTGTTTTTAAATTAAATCTTCTTATTTGAGATGGGGAAACGTAGATATCCTTATCGCTTGTAAGGAAATTATGGAACCGGAGGAAACCAAAACCGCCTTCTGCAATTTCAAGTATACCTTCTACTTCCGGTCGGTCAGTTGTTTTCTTGGCTTGTTCTTCAGAAGCCGGCGCAGCGGATCCGGTATCTGAAGTTGCCGGTCCTTTTACATTATCGTCTGCAACAACATTGGGAGCAGTTATTGACTCTTTTACAGCTTCACCTGCCGCATCAGTCACACTATCTGGCGCAACCGCTTGCTGTTTTGGCGCCGACTTCTGCCTGGGGGCAGCCTCTTGTCTTGGAGCGGTCTTTCTGGGGGAAGCCTCTTGTTTTGGAGCGGTCGCCTTCCTGTGGGCAGCCTCCTGCTTGGCAGCAACCTCCAGACTTGGAACATCCCCTTGATTTTCCGGCTCCGAAATGGCTTGAATCAACTCGACTTTTTTCAATTTTTGATAATTTTCAATTTGCATTGTTTTTGCAATCTCACGCAGTTCTGTAATTTTCTTACTTTTTAATATTCCAATGTCCATGTAACCTCCATTTTAATTTCCAGACATTTGCTATTCCGTCTTTTCCTAATTTAAAAATGCTTAATAATCTTAATAATAACGTATGATCTCGTTTCTAAATGTGTGGGTAATAAGTTTGAGAAAAAAGATTTCAAACGATTTGAGGTGTTTTCGCCTCGTTATATTGATAGGTGGTTTAAGCCACCTTTAGAAACTAAAAAGATGTGTAAGTAGTACCAGTGGTTTCATAAGCATCGCTTAGCAAGGATAGAAAATAGAAATATATATCTTGCCAATCGATACTAATGATGTTATTGAATTTCCAGGATCCTTATGCCATCAGCAATAAAGGTAACCTGCTTCCCTTTTTTCAGAGTTCCATCTGTTAAGCTTTCTTCATCCAGAATGTAATAAATTATATCCTCATCACTGTTCTCGATTTTCAATATGGACGTCTTGCTGTCCATTCTTTCTATCCCTGTCAAAAGTCCAGTCATAGTTGCCGCTTTCGTTATCACATGAAGCTGCAAAACTGTATCCTCAGGATTTGACCCGTTAGGATCATAAAACGCGCCCCATGCAATTATAGCAGCGGAATCTATATTGATTCCCCTAAGTCCATTATAGGTTACCTTGCCGTCAATTACAATCTGTGTTTTTGGATTTATCTGGATCATTCTGCCTGTTCCGTCGGACTGCGTAAGCATGATTTTGCTGCTGCCGGAGTCCACGGATACGATGGTTCCGCGGAAGGATTGAATTTCCTTATCTGCAGAATAGCTTTCAAAATTGGTTGATTCATAAACACGCTTGCAAATTGCCGCGAATTCTGACCTTTTTATCCCATCAGAAGGATTAAAATATTTCCTATCATCCCCCTGCATTATACCATGCCGGTAGAGAAGGTCTACATAAGTTATCATATCCGCAGAAATGCTGTCTTTATCGATATAAATCAAGGAATACGCGGGCGAAAGCTTACGCCCCATTGCCTTTGCTGTCCAAAGCGCAACCTGCTCTCTTGGCGCTGCGGTTCTAAGCCCTGCTTCATCTGTAAATCCGCCAAGTTCTGCTTCTGTGAGCATTTTGTATTTCAATCCATAGGCAACATATATATGCGCCCATTCAGCGATTTGGTGTTCCGCAAAAATCTCTGTGTATTCCTCTGTATAATCTTCATCACTTTTCAGCTTTCCCGCAGCATTCAGTGTTCGGTAAAGCATCGCCATAGATTCTTCTCTGGATACGAGATTTTCGGGCAGAAACTGATAGGTTCCGCCTTCGGACGGGTATCCGTTGATGATTCCCTGCCCAGCTGAAAAATCAATATATGAATATCCCCAGTAATCTGCGGTGACATCTGTAAAATCAGAAGCTCCCATACCGTAGACAAAATTGCACGGGAAAAAGAACAGACCTAGTCCAATTATAAATGCCGCCATGAGAATCCCTATTCTTTTTCTTAGTATTTTCATTCTGTTTCCTCCGGGGATCTATTCGTTGATTGCAGCTTCTGTCACGTTTTTCGGCTCTATAGAATAGATGGTATTGATCATTTCTGCGGTTTTTTTCTCATCCGGAATGACATCATACGGCGGCTTTGTTGTATAGGGAAGCACATAGGTTGCAATATCCTCACCGGATATTCCGACGGCTTTTGTTGCCAGCTTTGTGGCCGTACCAAGGGTGACATCCGATTCCACATTATTGAATACGGTCCTTGCTATTTTAGGAAGGTCAAAGCCAAGACACTGTTTGAAAGCGGATTTCATAAATTCCTGCTGAGCTTTCACACGGCCGATATCCGCTTCCGGATAACCCGACCTGTATCGGAGAAACTGTACCGCATGTTTGCCGTCCAGGACCTGTTCTCCTTCGGGTATCGCAATAACCAGCGGGGGTTTATCGTAGGGGTCCTTATAATACATTCCGCCTTTGCGTATGGTCATCGGAACTCCGCCCATTGACTCTATTATATTTTCAACACCTTTATACTTTATGACCGCATAATAATTGATCGGCATACCTAAAAGGACTTCGCTGACTGCTTTGGCCGTATTTACCGGATTTCCTCTGTATGCGGCGTTGATTTTCTTTTCGGCCAAGCTGTTATAACCTTCTCTGTGGTAATAGGTATCTCTCGGAATTGAGATCAAATCAACATGCTTCGCATCCATATCGAAACTTGCAACCATGATGGTATCCGTCAGATTTGTATTTATGCCGAGAAGCAGTATATTCACCCTGTTTTTGTCCTGAAACGCTTCAAAAAACGGGCTGTCGTCATTCACTATTACAGGAAGCTTTTCTTCCAATGCATTGCTTCCGCCATCCGCCCAAGGATTGTAATCGCTGACCCTTCCGAAAAACGCCAATGCAGGCGTGTATAGAATAGAAAATATGATGAATGCTATAAAAAAAGTTTTTAAAAAAGTTTTGGCTTGGTTTTGTTGTGTGTTTTTCCCTCTTCCGTTTTCTCTATTTATCTCCGTACCCATTGCGTGATATTTCCTCTCTTGTCCCCTGTTATGTTTCACTTTGGTACTCTGAGTTACAGAGCACTTGCTGTTATATTATACCTTTTAACAAAAAAATTTAATAGGGAAAGCAGATTTCCCTATATTACATTTTTATTACACTCCAAACTAACTGTAAGATTAGTATTTATAGAAGCCTTCTCCGGTTTTTCTTCCGAGCTTGCCTCCCCTTACCATCTTTTTAAGCAGCTGATGTGGCCTGTATTTGTCATCACCATACTCAGAATGCAATACTTTCATGATAGCAAGACAGACATCCAGCCCTATCAGATCCCCAAGCGCCAACGGTCCCATCGGATGGTTCGCGCCATTGATCATCGAAACGTCAATTTCCTCAGCCTTGGCGACACCGTCCGCCAAAATGCCTATTGCTTCATTGATCATCGGTATTAAAATTCTGTTTACTACAAACCCCGGAGCTTCCTCAACATCAACCGGCGTTTTTCCCAGATCCCTTGTAAGATCAAGAATTATCTCTTTTGTTTCATCGGATGTTTCAAGTCCCCTGATGATTTCCACCAGCTTCATTGAAGCTACAGGGTTAAAAAAGTGCATGCCGATAATTTTATCTGTTCTTTTTGTCGCTGCCGCGATTTCGGTAATTGATAAAGATGATGTGTTAGTTGCAAAGATAGTATCAGGTTTACAAAGCTGGTCCAGCTCAGCAAACAACGCCTTCTTTGCATCGATGTCTTCCGTTGCCGCTTCGATAACTAAATCCACATCAGCAATTATACTTATATCTGTTGAACCTTCGATTCTTGACAGGTATGTATCCCTGTCCTCCGCCGTTATCTTATTCTTTTCAAGCATTCTGTTGAAATTCTTTTCAACCGTTGCTATTCCTTTTTCAATTGAGCTTTCTCTTCTGGCTCTAATTACTACATCATAGCCATTCTGTGCAAGAATTTGTGCGATTCCGGCACCCATCGTTCCAGTTCCTAAAATTCCAATCTTTTTCATTACTGTTCCTCCAAATATCGTTGCTAGTAGACTGTAAACTTCTGCTGTTCATGTTAATTGTAAATGTCTGTTTTACTAGCTCGCCCTATTTGCAAGGCAAATTTTATCAGGTACGCAATTTATGCAAGGGAATCACGAATCTGTGATTTGTAGATTTCTACTGTCTACTTAATCTCATAATAATCTCAATATTCGAATAATATCCTTTGTACTTATATATTACCTCTTTTTTGGCAGATTAGCAATCTCTTTTTCTGCGGTTACTTTCCTTGCAGCACTTTCCGCATTTCTGATTTATAGCTTTCAACTCCGGGCTGATCAAAGGGATTTACGCCCATCAAATATCCGCTCAGAGCGCATGTTGTCTCAAAGAAATAAATCATCTGCCCAAAGCAATAAGGTGTCAAGCTTAGGATTTCCAGCTTTATAATCGGAATTCCCTCCGATTCGTGTGCGGCAATGACCCCCTGAACGGCCGCCTGATTGATAGAGTTCATGCTTCTTCCTGCCAGCAGTTTACCCGCACTTTCCGGCACGATCATATCTTCCGGAGGATCCAATACGTTCAACACCGTCTCAAAAAAAATCCGGTTCCCATCCTGTAAAAACTGACCCATTGAATGAAGATCCGTACTGAATTGAAGCGCAGCAGGAAAAATTCCGTTTCTATTTTTTCCTTCACTCTCCCCAAAGAGCTGCTTCAGCCATTCCGCAAAGTATTGAAGCCTTGGTTCATAGTATTCATATACTTCTACGGGAACTCCTCGGTTAAGAAGTGATACCCTTGCTGCTGCCAGCAATGAGGCATCGTCCATCTGCTCTGCATTTGGCGTGTTACCCCCTTTTCTCTCCGGCGAAAAAATCCTTTCTGCGGCTCTTCTTGCTCCCAGCAGCAATTCCTCTATATCGATTCCCGCCACGGCGATTGGGAGAAGCCCCACCGCGGTTAAAACTGAATACCTTCCTCCGATATCATCAGGAACAACGAATGATTCATATCCCTCTATGTCCGCCTCTTCACGCAATACCCCTTTTTTCGCATCGGTGATCGCGTATATACGCTTTGCCGCTTCCTCACGACCGTATCGTTTGTAAAGCTCATCCTTCAGTATGGAAAAAGCAACGCTTGACTCTGTAGTAGTCCCAGACTTAGAGACAACGCAAAGGCAGAATTCCTTTCCATTGATTTCTTCAAGGAGTTCCTTGTGATAGGTACCGCTGAGATTCTGTCCTGCATAATAGATTTCCGGAACAGGACCCGCTCCGGCAGCAAGAGCACTGATCGCAGCCCTGGCGCCAATATAGGAGCCTCCTATTCCTATGACGACAAAAACTTCACATTGTTTCCGAATTTTTTCAGCAGTATCCAGAATTCTTTTCAGTTCATTTTTATCGTATGAAAAAGGCAGGCGCACCCAACCGGTGAAGTCTTCTTCTTCGGACCACAATTTTTTTTTCAATGTTTCCGACTCTTCTTTAAAGGCATTCAAATCCTGCGTTTCAACTAGTGAACGTGACAAATCTAATTTTAACATTTCCTTCATTCATGATACCCCCTAACCATTTCTTTTATAATTTGGTACCAGCTTGTGCAACCAATCCATCACTTCCTCGTCTTTCATTGATAAGAGTCCGTTGTGCATTCTTTCCTCGGTATAAGCTCCCTCTTTTTCAAGCATTTCATTTAATGACTGAGGAGGAGGCAGGGGATGTCCTACATATATTTTATTATGAGCAGTTTTTTCTATTCCTTCTTCATCCAGCAAAAGCTCTTCATAAAGCTTTTCGCCCGGCCGCAGTCCCGTAATCTTTATATCGATATCTACATAAGGAGTATAGCCGGAAAGCCGGATAACATTCTCTGCAAGATCAAGTATACGAATCGGCTCACCCATATCAAGAATAAATATTTCTCCTCCCGTTGCCAAGGCACCGGATTGTATTACCAGCTGCACCGCCTCCGGTATGGTCATGAAATACCGTGTGATCTCTTCATGGGTCACAGTAACAGGTCCGCCTCGTTCGATCTGTTTTCGGAACAATGGAATAACACTGCCGTTACTGCCGAGCACGTTACCAAACCGCACAGCGGAATAGCTGGTACGGGAATGAGTACTTTTCTCCTGGAGGATCATCTCAGCGATTCGCTTTGTTGCACCCATAACATTAGTCGGATTAACGGCTTTATCGGTAGAAATCAGGACAAAGTTCTCAACAGCATACTCATCGGACAAATCTACCATGTTCTTTGTACCTATGATATTGTTAATCACCGCATCCTTCGGATTACGCTCCATCAAAGGAACATGCTTGTGCGCAGCCGCGTGAAAAATCACATGAGGCTTATATTTAAGAAAAACTTCCCGCATCCTGTGCCGGCTCCGTACAGATGTGATAACAACTTCAAACTCCAGATGAGGGTATGTAGTTTTGATTTCATGGGAAAGTTCAAAGACAGTATTTTCGTAAATATCCAGCGCAATTAGCTTTCTCGGCTTAAATCGCGCGATCTGCCGGCAAAGCTCCGATCCTATTGAACCGCCGCCGCCGGTAACCAATACAATTCTGCCTTCAAGATAGGAACTGATTTCTCTAAGGTTTACCTGCACCGGATCTCTGCCTAGCAAGTCTTCAATATCTACGTCCCGAAGCTTGCTTATACTGACCCTCTCGTTGATCAAATCACTGATCCCGGGCAGAATCTTCATTTTACATCTGGTTCTATTGCATTCGTTGATGATTTTCTGAATAGCCTTTTTATTTGCAGAAGGAATTGCGATAATAATTTCATCCACACCATATTTTCTTGCAAGCTGCTTGATCATAGTATGGTTCCCTGCGATCTTGACTCCGGCAATCGTCTGCTTCAGCTTTCTCGGATTGTCGTCAACAGCCACCACCACTCGTTTCCCGTATTCGGAATGCTGCTTGATGTCTTTTATTATAGAGGCTCCCGCATCACCGGCTCCGACAACCATTACTTTTTTGACTTCTGGATCGCGTCCTTTTTTTAATGTGTTTATAAAAATATTACCAAATATGCCTGGATTTCTTAACTCTCTGACGATCCTGTAACCGAAGCGAACACCGCCGACAAGAACGAAGTCCATGACGAAGCTGTAGACATATATGCCTCTTGGGAACATCTGCTGTGTAAATTCCAGATAGACTATGGTTGCTGCAGTTGATGCCATTGATGTGATCACAATCCTGATGAGTTCCTCAGTCCCGGCATATCGCCAAAGACTCCGGTAAATACCAAAAATCCAGAAAATGATCAGCTTGATCAGCGTCAGCATTAATATATTATTTTCATAAACAGAAAAATATCCCCAAAAGATATCCGATTCAAAATCAAAGTCAAATCTCAAGAGAAACGACATTATATATGCCAAGTTTATACAAATGATATCTGCAAAAAGTAAAAATGCAATCCGTGTATACTTTACCATCGAAGAAATAATCCTTTCAAAGACTTGTTTATTACAGCTTTAGTGTACTCTATCCCATTAATATTATCAAGTTAAGAATCCTTTATACCAAGCTGTCAGGCGTTACTGATACAGGCGTTGTGGCAACAAGGTTAATATCTTCTGTGCAATGGCATTGCCTACTGCACCGCACCGATGATCAATACGTCAAATTGTCTCATGTAACGATCCTTTGTCTTCTATAAGATAGTTCTTCTCTCGTAATTTCTTTTCAATTGCATCCAGAATCTCTTCCGAATCCGCCTCTACCGTATGGAGATGTACCCCCCCGGTCAGTCCTTTCAGAGGAACTGTTTTATTTTCCTGTATTTTGGTCACAAAATCATACACATCACTTCTATTTTTTAAGATGAGTCCGGCCGAAATTTCTCCGTAAATTTCATGTATAACTATAACATCGAGCACTTTTCCGCCATTGTCCACAATAGTGCAAAGCTCGTCTTCGATTTGCTCATCAGTGTGCTTGACCATGAAACACCGGTTTGCCTTTTGGTTTTTCTGATAATATAGGACATATCCTTTTGTGGTGGATATTATATTCCGATTTACCGCTCTAAGCAATGCGATATCCTGAACGATGACTTGCCTGCTCACACCAAGCTGGCCGGCAAGCTCCGTTCCCGATACCGGTTCATGACTTTGCTGCAGGATTTTCAGTATTCTGTTTCTTCTTTCTTCACCAGTCATATTGAATCCCATCCTTTTATCCAATATTATAATGCAGGCACAGCAAATAATCAATTGGGGCTTATCTATAGGTATTCGAGCAGAAAAATAACCACTCATGTGATTTCTTCACTGAAAATAACCGTGTAAGGAGGCAATCTGTGCAAGGTTTCATTATGGCACAATATTATACGATTTCAAAGTATTTTGAGAAAAAATCTCATAGATGAGACTGATTAGGTCAGGAGTTTGAAATTGCACCAATAAAATAAGGACATCATGTCCTTATTTTTGTTGATATAGGTGGTGGGCGATACTGGGCTCGAACCAACGACTTCCACCTTGTCGAGGTGGCACTCTACCAACTGAGTTAATCGCCCGTTTTGTTCTGTGAAAAAAATTATAGCATATACAATCGTCAAATTCAATAAGAATTAATGCAAAATATCCGTGAATTGCGTAAATCAGTTATTATTCGCATACCCTGTACAAAAGGCTTTGAATAGTAACATGAATCAAGGAAAGTGCATATTAAAAAGCCTGATACCCATAGATGATAACCTTAATATTAAATCAATATTTCAAAGCCGGCATTGTATTGACGAGTTTTTAATTTACGCTTAAAATGATATTATAATGTTTAAGCAGAAAAATTTTGAATGCAGAAATTTTTCAATTTATGAACCAAATTGATGGTCAACTTATATAATTCTGCCTATGGCACTGAAATGCCTGACAGAATGCAAAAAAGAAGAAAGGATTTGAGATTAATGAAAAAGTTTTTATGTACAAGTCTTACTATACTATTGATTCTGGGCGGGACCACGGTAATTTTTGCAGCAGACAATACTAATTCAACTGCCGCGGCCTTAGATGCCACTACAGACGCTGCAATTGAATCTGATGCGACATCTGCAGCAATCGAATCAGTGGCGGCAAACCCTGCAATAGAAACAACCGAATCTGCTGTTACGATCGTTTCTGATATGACTTTTACCGGAACTCCGGTTAAGCTCTCTTTGGATGATGCATATAAAAAAATGCTTGCAGACAGCCCGGGGGCAAAAATGGCTGACCTGAACAAGCAGAACGCAGACGGTGTCTCCAGAGGATACGGGGAATCCGTGCAAAATATTAAGAATGCCAAAAAACAAGAAAAAGAAAGCGGCGATGTAAATTGGTTCCTTGATACCACCAATAAAGAGATGCTGGAAGCAAACAAAAAATACGCGGCTGCTCAGGGTCCAAGAAACTACGATGCCGAAATGAACGACTTAAAAAGAGATACCATCAATAATTATTATCAATTGAAGGAGCTTGAGAATCAGGTGAAAATAGCGAAGGATAATCTTGCTCTAAAAGAAAAGCTTCTAAGCAACACACAATTGAAACATAAACTTGGTACGGTGGCTAAAGCCGATGTCCTTGAGGCGGAAATTTCAGTTAACAAAGCGAAAGACCAGGCGATTGCCGCCCAAAACGGTCTAAACACCATGAAAATGGGTTTCAATCAATTCATGGGTTATGATTTAATGCAAAACGTAACTTTGGCTGACAGTATCAAAGAGATTTCTTTATCTAATAAAACGCTGACTGCATCAATTAAGGATGCTTTGGCTAACCGTAATGAAATCCATGAGGCTGCATATAGTCTGCAGATGACCCATATGCTACTGGATACCCTGAAAGCATACCCAAGAGGCTCATCCACTTACATTAAGGCCAAAATGGATGCTTTGATGGCTGAAACAAACAGCAAAAATGCCCCTCTCACTGTGGAAAACGATGTCAGAACAAAATATATGAATATGAATGAAAAGCACTCAGCCGTACAAACAGGAAAAAAAGCTGTGGAAAATGCGAAGGAAATGGAAAGGCTTGCTCAACTCCAGTATGATGTGGGAATGGCGACCCTCTCAGATGTCGAAGGAGCACAACTGCTTTATTACAACGCACAGCTCGATTATTCAAAAGCTTTGCTGGAATATAATCTTGCAGTCTACGATTATGAACAGGCAAGCACTGTAGGTACAACCTCCGCAGTGATCAAATAACTGTCAGAGACCGGGAGATGATTGGCTATGGCTATGATTTTCTTTATTATTATCCTATTCGGCACCTTAGTTTTAAGTAAGGTGCCGAATCTGTTCCCTGGTGTGTAAAGCATCTTTAACTCAAAAAGCCAAGGGCTTCATTATACCAAACCCCTGGCTTTATTTCCTGTTGCCGCGTCAATCGATGACTTCCTTTGCCATATCTAAAAATTCATCCTTTTCAACGCCGTATCCGTTATCCATCAGGTTATAGACAATACCGTCCTTCACCCAGCTTACGTATTGAATGATCGAGGTTTCGGTCTTGTCACCATAGCTGATCCACAGCAGACCTTGTTCTATTTGCTGATTTTCCTCTTCCGTAGGGGTATAATCCTCACCAAAGACTTTAAATGTCTTTTGAGAATAAGTAAGCTTGATATCCCCGTAAGAGATCTCTTCCTCATTTGGTCCGAGTGGATCAACCAATCCGGGGCCCTCAAGATCAGTACTCAGACTCATGCTCTGTCCTTTCTGAGCATCTTCTTTCGTATAGTGGAAGCTTATGCCTTTGTATTCCCTCACCTTGTTGTTATCGGCGTCCAAGGCTTCGGTGTTATCGATGGCAGCATCCTTAAAGTAAAAGCCGTTTGAAAATGATTCGACATAATCCGGAACATAGTTTACAGCTTTTTCCACCTGCTGCGCGGTCGGGAATTGATCGAAATCGTCCCCCGGCGTTGATGAGCTTCTAAAGCTGCTGATCTGTGTAGCCGCAAAACCGGCGGTGGTTGTAAGGATGAGAACAAGGGCTGCGATAATAATAGGTTTCATCATTCTTGATTGCAAAATTTTATTCATTGAAATATTCTCCTTTTTTTTATCATTGATTTCTGAGCTGATCCTGCCGAGCAGTGCGCCCGACGGCGTAATTCCGTTTGCCTTGCTGTTCAAAGCTTCTTTGATGCATTTATCATAGAACTGATTCATATCCGGCTTTCCCATAATAACCATCCTCCTTTAATTGTAAGCCTTCCAAATTGCGTTTCAGAATTTTCCTTGCAAAATGCAGTCTGGATTTCACCGTTCCCTCCAGGCACCCCATGACCCGGGCGATCTCTTTCGTGCTTAGCTCGCTGTAATAGAACAGCATGACGGTGGTCCGCTTCTTTTTATCCAGCTTCTGTATCTGCGCATACAATATGTTTAATATCTCCGTTTCCAGATACTGCTGCTCGAGACTTTTTCCCGCGGGGGTTTTTGATTCCTCAAAAATGTTCTCAACCGGTACGTTCTTTTTTTCAATTTCATCATATCGCCACGCGGTCCGTACCAGCAATCTGTAAAACCAGGTCTTAAAGCATTCCGGATTTTGAAGCTTGCCGATCTCTAAATAGCATTTCACGAATGCCTCCTGCGCCACATCTTCCGCCGATGCCTGACTCCCGGTGATATGATACGCTGTCCTGACGGCTTTGTTTTTATACAGATCGAACAGTTTCCTGAAAGAATCGGGATCGCCGTTCTGGATACTTATGATCAGTTCTGGTTCATTCATGAAATCCCCTCCTTGATTGGTGCACCTGTATATAAGAGCACCGAAACCGGGAAATGGTTCAAAGTTTTTGATTGATTTGGATAAAAATAAAAACTCCCGCTCTTTATACTGAAATAAAGGGCGGGAAGCGCATACGGATACCGTTATTTGATTTCAAATTGGCAGTGGACGATGGCTGTGATTTCTTTTTCCAGAGAGTAGGTATCGTTCATTCCGTAATCCGAGACCTCATTAGAATAGAGCGGCGTGATCTGGATGACCCCCATATCGGCATATGTCAGCCTTCCAAGCTTGTTTCCCGCATTCTCCGCGATCATTTCGGCGCGTTTTTTTGCGTCCTTGGTGGCTTCCGCCAGCATGGTCACCTTCATGTCTGCGATCTTCGTGTACATATACTGAGGCGGATCGGACTGGAATTGAATGCCTTCATTAAGGAGTTCCGTGACGTTTCTGGAGATGTCCGTTATCTTGTCGATTTCCTCGGAGCTTATGGTAACGGTCTGGTTAAGCTCGTAAAAATCGATATCGCTGGTGTACTGACCGTTGGGCAATATTATGTAATGGGTATAAGTATTGATCGATGAGAAGACGATCTTGTCCTCGGGAACGCCATGATCCACAAGATACTTCATAACTTTGCTCTTATCGGATTCCAGCCTTGTGTAAGCTTCCTGCAGCGCCGACGACTTCGCTGAGAAATTTCCGGTCCAGACGATCAGATCGGAAGTGATCTGCTGTTTCGCTGATCCGGTCACGATGATCCCGTTATTGCCGCTTTTGATCGCAGCTACGCCGTTTACAAGGATCACTGCCGCAGCTATGACCGCCACAGCCGCAATAACCGCAATGATAATGTTTGCCGTGATTTTGCTTTTCAGTTCATTCATTTTACAAACCCTAATCCTTTCCCTTAACAATAATTATTCTTTTTTATACTCCGGTCCTGTCTTTCCTGCTTTATATAGACTTACTTTCTCCGAGTTTTGTTCCCGGTATCATTACGCTCAAGCATTTTCTTTAAATATCTCTCATTCAGTAAATGCACCGTTTCACATTTACCGCCGTAAACACAGCATTATCATCTATAATCTCCCAAAACATATCGGGAAGTTTCGCTGCCCCCTCGGCGCACACCCGCGCCTTCGCACGCATACTATGCACAAAAAGGAGGTGCTTCCATTGAGAAGAAAAGAATACGATCGGGCAAAAGCAGTGTCCTATGCGCATCAATGGGCGTTCGGGCGCAATCCCCGGTACTATGATTTTGAAAAGCTCGGAGGGGACTGCACGAATTTCACCTCGCAGGCTCTGTATGCCGGAGCGGGTATCATGAACTTCACGCCTACCTTCGGTTGGTATTACCGCAGCCTGAACGACCGCGCGCCCGCGTGGACGGGCGTTGAATTTCTATACCGTTTCCTTGTAAATAACCGTGGAGTTGGACCTGTCGCCGTGGAGACGGACATATCGCAGATGGAACCGGGGGATATCGTCCAAATTTCATTCAACGGGTGGGCTTTTCAGCATTCGCCGATCATCGTTGCCGTTGGTGACCCTCCATCCCCTTCTAATATCCTTGTTGCCGCACACACATACGACTCCGATAACCGCCCGTTAGATACCTATGAGTATGTGCGTTTGCGTTTTTTGCACATTACACATGTGAACGTATGGTAAAACCGGTGCGGGTTCTTTTACGGGTCCTGCCGAAGATAACAGTTCTATCCTTCATTCACAAATAAGAGGGATTACATTGATGACCGGCGTTTCATAAGGATGCACGTTCTTTATCGTTTGAACGGCTGTCCCGCAGAGGTCTTTTTTGCAGGTAAACCCTATTTTTGCTTCTTCAGCCTCGCAGATTTTCCCCGTTTCGCCCTCATGCGGACTGCTTCCTTCGAGAGGCCGCCAGCTTCCCCTGACCTTTGAAACCGCCATACAATAATCATAGAGGCCAACCGTCAGCGCGCCGGTTTTATTGAGCTCGTCTTTTAACCGGCCGACATATTCCCCGGGTATATAGCATTCTATCTTTACCATATCAGACCTCCCTGCTTTTATTTCAGCATACGCCGCGCCGCTTTATATTCTATAATTGTATTTCTTTGGGTAACGCTTTTCAACAAGAAAATATCACTTAACTCTTACAAAGCATACCTTCGATGAAATAAGGTATATTAATAATCAGGAAAGACCGGTTGAATTTAAAAAACATGATTATGTAACAGGTATAAATGAAGTTGGTGCAGCTCCAGAAGATGTAGGGCAGGAGTTGCTTGAATGAACAGGACAAACAGAAAAAAACTGACAGAAAAACCGCAGTCTTACCGAAACCTTCTCAATTTAAAGGCAGTCTTTTAAAAATGAGCTTCCTATCATCTCTCGGTCGGCGGCAGGGCTTCCCTGGCTGCGGCCATCTTTGTCTGGGCATCCATTGCAAAATACAGGAAGGTGTCCGCCAGCATGGAATAATCCGAACCGTCAGCGGCAAGATGGGCTATATTTTCAAGTATAAGAATATAATACTCGTTGCTTTCCGCAAAGGATGACAGCTTTTCACAAACCGCCTTTTCTTCTTCCGTAAAAGGAGACTGGTTTATACTCTTTGCTTCCATAGTCATTTGCTGCGCTTTCAGATAATTTTCGCTTGCAGAAGTAGCAATCACCTGTCTTTCTTCTGCGGTGGAATCCTTTATATGTGTAATTTTAGCGGTCGCTTCATAGTATAATGCTTCTTCTTTTTCGTAAAGCTCTTTAAACATTACTGCTGTCGCGTCGAACTCTATTACCGGCTCTTCTTCGGTCGGTTCTTCTTCAGGGGAATCTTCCTCACTGTCTCCGATGGAAATTTTCTTGGTCTCTCCGTCCCAGACGATTGGTTCCCTTATAAGATTTGAAAGCGTATTAATCGGCAGGTATATGGAGTCATTATAGTTTATCGGGTATATGGTTCCTCCGTTTTCGTCTTTACATGTTATGATCAGATAATCGTACATAATCAAAATATCCGGTTTTGAATAACCGATAACAAGTTCCGATTCAACGCTCCAGGAAGAATATGTACCATCAGCGGCAGAAATCGCTGCATCTGTCGGAATGGGGGCTGTATTTTTATAGGGATAGGAAAGAGTTTTCCCGATATAGATGGTTTTACTGTGATTGCTCCATTCAACCGGTTTATTCATCAATGCCGACACGGCCCGAACCGGAAGATATGCAGATCCATTATAAATGACAGGATAAACGATATGACCGTTTGCGTCTTTAAAAATCTGTCTGACACCGTCCATCTCCACAGTAATATCCGGCTTTAAATAAAACATGATTTTTTTTGGAACCGGAACTGCGGATCCTGACGCATCCGCATAAGATGCTGTGGTGCATGTGCTGAAAAGCAGTGATATTGCTGTAATAAATATTGCTAACCTCTTCATGTCATTTTCCCCTTTTATTAATCTCTAACTGGTTATTATTCCCAATACCCTTACTATAAACCACATTTTGGACAAGGTCAATTAATTTTACGATATAGACTGCTGAAAATACCAGGAGTCTCTGCACATGTCCGCCAAATTCCTCATCGCCTTCCAGTTCAGCTCCTGTTCCGCCTTGAACGGGTCGGCAAAACATGTATCCACATCTCCCTCCCTCCGGGGAGCAATTACATATGGGATTTCAACACCATTGACCCTGCTGAATGTATTGACAATATCCAATACGCTGTAGCCTTGCCCTGTACCCAAATTGTACGCCGTAAAACCGCCGCCGCAATCATTTAATTTCTTCATAGCGGCGACATGCCCGTCAGCCAGATCCATTATATGGATATAATCGCGGACCCCTGTGCCGTCTTTGGTGTTGTAATCATTCCCAAATATGTTAAGTTTTTCTAGCTTGCCGGAAGCTACTTGCACTATATAAGGCATTAAATTGTTTGGTATCCCGTTGGGATCATCTCCAATAAGGCTGCTTTCATGCGCGCCAATGGGGTTAAAGTATCTTAAGGAAATGATATTCCAGACCGGATCCGATTGGTGCAGGTCGCGCAGGATCTCTTCAATCATAAGCTTGGTTCTGCCGTAAGGATTTGTGACAGCCAGAGGGGATTCTTCCGTTAATGCCTTGGCCGACGCCTTATCCAAAGCGCCGGTATATACCGTTGCCGAAGAGCTGAATATCATATTCCGAACTCCGTATTCACGCATGCATTCAAGCAGGTTCAAGGTCCCCAAGATGTTGTTTTCATAATACTTCAAGGGTTCCCTGACCGACTCTCCCACTGCCTTATATCCTGCAAGATGAATCACAGCCTCTATTGCTTCTTTCTCAAATACCGACCGCACGCTTTCCTTATCCCGAAGATCGTATGGATAGAAGGGGACGTCCTTTCCGGTGATCCGGCTGATGCATTTAACAGCGTTCTCCTTGCTGTTGCAAAGGTTATCTAAAACTATTATTTCAAATCCTTTTTTCAGCAGACTCACACAGGTATGGCTGCCTATGTAGCCTGCTCCGCCAGTAACCAATATAGGCATTATCAATATCTCCTTACTAAACTAATCCTTTTTCCCTTAAATCATATCGCTGCTTTGACCTGATTGTTGGGAGAGTATTACAGACCACCTCCAACAGCCGGTTTCAACTGCAACCAAAGCCTTCGCACCATATCGCGAACAATAATTTATTATACCACTACATCACCCTTTATTCCAGCATCTTAGTTGATTTTCGCAGTTTTTCGATATATAATCTATGGAATGACAGGCGTTTAAACCAGAAAAAATAGAAATCTGGAAGGGATTCGCAATGATAAGAGAAAACCAGAAAATATTTAATACGGCACAGATTATTATCGACATGCTGATTTTTCTAATTTCCATGTGGGGAGCCTATTCTATCCGGTTTCTCTCTTATACCGGATCACACATCCAGATCGACTTTTACTTTAAAATATCGATTATTGCACTCCCCGTTTACCTGTTGATCTATAATTATTATCAATTATATGAATCCTACCGGACCAAACACCTTATGCTGGAGATCAGCAGAATAATAAGGTCTAATATCCTGGGAATTGTCCTGATCTTTATTTTATCATTCCTGATCAAGGAAGTTAATATTTCCAGAATGGTAATCCTGCTGTTCGGCGTCATCAACACCTGCCTGATTATGCTGACCCGCGTCATCCTCAGAAAAACTCTGCGTTCCATGCGCGCCAAGGGATATAACATCAAGAGGATGCTCATCATCGGCTACAACGACCTGTCAAAAGAGTTTGTCCAGAAAATCCTCTTCAACAGAAACCTTGGATATTATATTGCAGGATTCTTAAGTGACAAGCTTGATGCGCATGAAGCGCCGTCAGGATACAAAAACCCGATCCCGTACCTGGGCAGATTTGACAATCTGGAAAATATCCTTTCCGCCGAAAATATAGACGAAGTGGTTGCAGCCCTGGAATACGATCAATACAATCATCTGACCGACATCATCGATACCTGCGAAAAAGCCGGAACCAAGATCAGCGTTATCCCGTTCTATACGAAGTACCTGCCTGCTAAGCCTTATATCGATGAGGTGGAAGGCTTGCCGGTCATCAATATAAGAAGGATCCCGCTTGACAATCTCCTGAACAATTGGTCTAAACGGATTTTTGATTTCCTTGCGTCCCTGTTTTTCATCATAGTATTATCGCCTTTTCTCCTATTTACAGCCATAGGCGTTAGAATCTCATCACCGGGACCAATCCTTTACAATCAGGAAAGAGTGGGTTTGAATAAGAAAAACTTTATGATGTATAAATTCCGATCTATGAGGGTTGCCTCAGATGATTCCGACAAAACCGCTTGGACGACAAAGGATGATCCGAGAAAAACAAAATTCGGCTCTTTCATCCGCAAATACAGCATCGATGAGCTGCCGCAGCTGTTTAATGTGCTGAACGGAACAATGAGTCTGGTAGGTCCCCGGCCGGAAATCCCGTACCACGTCTATAACTTCAAGGAGGAGATTCCCCTTTATATGGTCAAGCATCAGGTTCGTCCGGGAATAACCGGCTGGGCACAGGTGAACGGCTTCCGTGGGGACACCTCAATCAAGGGCAGGATTGAGCACGATATATTCTATATAGAAAATTGGAGCTTTCTGTTTGATATTAAAATATTGATCATGACTGTTTTTAAGGGGCTTGTGAGCAAGAGCGAATAAATCAACGTGCAATGTGAGCAGAGAAAGGAACTTGTAAACATGAGCAGAAAAATCCTATTTACCGCTTCAACAAAATCGCATATTGAGAATTTCCATCTTCCGTACCTGCATTCCTTTGAGGAAATGGGCTGGGAGGTTAAAGCCCTTGCGCTTCCTGTCAGCAAAAGCTTTTTTAGTTTTAAGAACCTTCAGGTGATTTTTTCCACCAGCAGGCTGCTGCTTTCGGAAGGTTTTGACGTGATAAGCTCTCAATCCACTCTGGCAGGCATCGTCACCCGGCTGGCAGTCCTGCTGGCAAGAAAAACCAGACTGTCAAAAAAAATCAGCAGTCCCGATAAGCAAGTAAAAATTTTCCATACCGCACACGGCTATCTTTTCCATGACGATAATACTCTGAAGAAATGGGCTTATATCCTGCCGGAGATATTATGCGGAAAAATTACGGATGTCTTGATGCTTATGAACCAGGAGGATCTGGAAATCGCAAGAAAATATAAGCTGGGGGGTAAACGCAATAAGATTTATTATATTGACGGAATGGGGATCGATCTCACCAGATTCCAGCAAATACAAACCGCGCCACCAGGGATTATAAATGAATGGAAGAATTCCTTTGGAATAAAGGAAAACGATTTTGCCTTTGTGTATGCGGCGGAGTTTTCCAAGCGTAAGAATCACGAGCTGCTGCTGAAAGGTTTCGCGCAGGCGTTAGCTGTTTTGAAAAAATCGGAAAGGAGTGGCGTGCTGCCTGATAACATGAAACTCGTTCTTGCCGGAGACGGAGTTTTACTGGACGAAACGAAAGCCTTGGCGCATGATCTCGGAATCAGCAGCCATGTTCTATTCCCGGGATATGTCAGGAACATTCCCGAGCTTTACGCATGCTGTCAGGCCACCGTCACCACCAGCCGGATCGAAGGTCTTCCCTTCAACGTTATGGAAGCCATGGCTATCGGACTGCCTGTCATTGCCAGCGATATCAAGGGGCATCGGGAACTCATAACTCATGGGGAAAATGGGCTTCTGTTTGAGCTTGGGGATCAGAAAGAGTTGACGAAACAGATAATTGAAATATATAAAAATACCGCGATTAAAGAGAAATTCAGCATAACATCCATGGATAAAGTTAAGCAGTTTTCAATTGAAAAGGTGTTGCCTGACATTATGAGTATTTATCACAAAAATATGTAATTTGAATTTGATTATCTTACCCTTTTCATAATGAATTCTTCATGATGAGATACTTGCTTCTCAATTCTGTCCAGTTTGTCGGCATTCTGAAAATGACCATCGAATAACACTTCAATTTTTGGCTTGATTTCATCCACATCTTTGGCAACCCTGTCTAATTTGGGCTTGATTTCGTTCTCCAAAGTAGTTTCTATTTTGGCAGTTGTAATCTTTAAACCTTCCACATCGGTCTTCAATACTGACACGTCTACGGCAATCCGTTCTAATAATTCCCTGTCTGTCATTTCCATTTAACTATCCCCTTTTCTTTGTTTTGCATGTATATAATATATCAAAAAAACTGACCAGTCAATTAGAAATTGTAAATTTTTGTAAAATAGTTTGATGCGCAAGGTCTTTTGATTCGATAAATAGCATTATCGCTTTCCTCTAAGATGCAGTCTGTTTCTCAATTCTGCCGGATGCATCAATTCCTTTTCGTTAGCATGTATCAGCATATGTACTCGTTCCAGCAAGTCAATATTCTTTGCAAGTTTCGTTCTTTTACTGTCATACCACAGATTGTCTTCCAGCCCTGTTCTGACTCCCAATCCCATGGCAATCGCCAATGAATTCATAACGATCTGATTTGCCCCCATTCCTCCGATAGAGCAGAGACAATCTTCAGGCAAGTCGTTTATCATGACGCTCAGATGGAGCAAATCTGCCTGAGCACATGCAATATTGCCTAAAATCAGGTTCATATAATGCGGCGGTGTCAGCAAACCTTTTTTTATAAGATATTTAGCATAGTTTATCATACCTGAATCAAAAGCTTCAAGCTCCGGTTTTATGTCTCTCATATTCATTTCATGAAGAAGCTGCAGTATTGTTTCCGGCGGGTTAAGGCTGGCCTGTTTGTTAAAGTTGAAAGAGCTTAGCGTCAGGCTCGCCATATCCGGTTTCAAGTCCCCGTCAAGAGATAAGATATCTGTTCTTTTTGAGGCTTCGGGAAAGGCAGGCCCGCTTGTTGATACACAAATAACGAGGTCTTCTGAAAATTTGCGGATACCTGCAATGATCTCAGCATATTTTTCTTTTTTGTAGCAGGGCTCACCGCTGTTTTCATCTCTCGCATGCAGGTGCACCATCGTGATGCCCAATTTACACGCCGCTTTTACATCCTCAATGATTTCGCGTGAACTTATTGGAACAAAAGGACTGTCTTTTTTTCCGGGAAACATTCCCGTTGGAGTAAAATTAATAATTATTTTATCCATGTGACCCTGAACCATCCCCTTTGTATTCCGGGATTTGCCTGGCAGGTCTGCCATAATATTTCCCTCCTGAGATTCCGAGATTCATTAATTATTCTCTCCATTTTCCTTCCTTGCAACAGGTTTTATATGGGTAAATATCCATAATGTAAAAATTGTTCTCTCATTCATTTATTATAATATCACATATTTTATCAACATGCTCTATTGGTAATTCCCCATATAACGGTAACGTTATAATTCTAGCTGCAACATAATTTGCTACCGGAGTTAGACATGAATTAAATATTTTCTTATAACAAGCATAATCTTTTGTTAGCGGATAAAAATATTTTCTCGCATAGATTTGTTCTTTCTCTAAAAGATGCGATACTTGGTCCCTTGTCTTTCCAAAAATACTTTCATCAAATAAAATCGGAAAATATGCGTAATTCGATTTTATCCCCTGCGCTTCATCACAAATCTTAACACCTTTTATTCCCGATAAATGATCCTTATATCTATCAGTAACGTTTTTTCTTTTCTTGATCTCATTTTCAATATGCCTTAAATTACATAATCCCATGGCCGCTTGGAATTCATTCATTTTTGCATTCGCTCCAACATCACAAACCTCATCCGGACTCTCTATGCCAAAGTTTTTTAAATTATATAATTTTCTATGAAGCTTTTGGTTCTTAAATGTTACTGCTCCTCCTTCAATCGTATTGAATACTTTAGTCGCATGAAAGCTAAACATGCTCGCATCACCAAAGTTTCCGATACCTTGTCCTTTTATTTGAACCCCAAAAGCATGAGCGGCATCATAAATTACTTTTAATTTATATTTTTGTGCAATATCATTGATTTTTTCAACATCACAAATATTACCATATACATGAACCGGTACAATAGCTGACGTATTTTCTGTTATAAGTTCTTCAATTTTGTTTACATCAATTGTATAGTCTTCAATGTTAATATCACAAAACACTGGTTTCAAACCATTTCGTACTATAGCATGAGTAGTTGAAGCAAACGTAAAAGGCGTTGTTATTACTTCGCCAGTCAAGTCATGCGCTTGTAAAGCCAATTCTAACGCCATATGCCCATTAACAAATAGTGAAATAAACGGAACGTCTAAATACTCTTTTAGCTCGTCTTCTAACTCGTGGTGCTTAACTCCCATATTTGTAAGCCATGAAGTGTCCCATATTGTTTTTATCTCTTTTATGTACTCTTCTATAGGCGGTAATATTGATTTGGTTACAAAAATTTTATTCATCAATTGCTTCCTTTTCCATCCCAAGAATTGATTCCTTTTCCAGTAATAACTTGCTTCTCTCGCGAATCTTTTTAGCCGGAGAGCCTGCATATATGCTCCATGGCAATGTGCTTTTTAATACTAAAGATAATGCTCCAATTGCAGTTCCTGCACTTAAAGTAACACCCGGGAGTATAACACTTGAAGCCCCGATAATAGTATGCCTACATAATCTGATAGTACCTTTAATTTCGTTTTTAAATTTTGCTGGAACCGTTGGGTTTGTCATAAAATCTCCGCCATAATCATCGCTGACGGCATACAGGCTTACTTTAGAAGATAAACTTGAAAAATCCTCGAACACGATACCTGCATCTCCCGCAAATAAACCGGAATAAGCCCCAATATGTACATAATTGCCAATCGTGATATTTCCGCTTAAAATGCAAAAATCATCAATGCGCACATTGTTTCCTATCGAAATATTTTTAGCTCCATAAATACTACATTTCTTGCTAATCGATACATCTTCTCCAACTTCTTTTAGACCTATTTTCGCAATTTCATCATAAGTATAATAACTATTCACTTATACTCACCTTTCTTCTAAACCATAAGCTTTATATTTATTCTCTGTCTATTCGGTTATTAAAAGTAAAGCATCCACCCCTTGGATAGCATCGTATTTATTAAAAGAAAATTCTACATCTTCGTTAAATTACAACTTCTCTCCAATAACTATATATCCAAGGCTTATTAAATCATTTAATTTATTCTGATTATTGAGCATCTTGTTAAAATGAAATCTCTTCCATATTTTATAGGCAAAAACCTGCATTCGGCACGAAAAGCTCTTTATCAATTTATTTTTAATTATATTACATAAAAATAAATTAAACCATACAAAGAAAAGAATCAAAGGGCCACCCGCGCTATGTATGTGTTGGACCTTAATTCCATGTGTTTCCAACATATTCATTAACCCATATCTTGTAAATCTATAAAAATCATATGGAGCCTCATGGGTAGGGTAAAGAAAAGGAGCTATAAGAATTATATTTCCCTCTTTTTTTAAGACACGGGATAATTCTCTACAGGCAGAATCAATGTTTTTTACGTGTTCAAGCACATTTGTGCAAAGAACACAATCAAAAGCTCCATCTGCAAATGGCAGTTCTTCAATACTTGAAAAAACATCTACAAATTTCTGTTCATGTACGCAAGTTTCTACATCTACGCCAACTGATTCTTTTACTAAACTATCATATATCAAGCTATATGGCTTTTCACCGCATCCTGCATCAAGTAATTTTCCACGAAATAAAGATTTATAATTTAATATAATATCTAAATTTAAGTAGTTAATAAATATAGATGTTGTTTTTTTATAGTCTATTTGAAAAACACCTTTTTCTTCCTTTAAAAATCCTCTATTGCTTCCCACCTCATTTTCCCCATTTCTTTTTTTAATTAAAATCATAGACAAGCAAAAAGCTAATAATTCCGATGCAATTGAAAGCAATCGATACATACATGCAGACAGCGTTATAACACTCGCTGAAAATATATTAGAGAAGAAATAAATCATTACAGCTTCCCGGATACCTATGCCTCCCGGTGCTCCTGGAGTTGCGAATCCAATAATCCATGCAAATATATATAAACCTAAAACTTGAAAATAGATTTCACTTGATATGCTTACACTGAACATACCAAGCACTTGAACATATAGCATTGCCCCTAAAGTTAAAGAAACCATATAAATGAATATAACAATTATTATTCTCAATAAGTTTTTACATTTAAAAAGCGATTTATATAGTAATATGAATTTGCTCAATTGTTCTTTAAATAATCTACTAACAATAAAACCCAATATTAAAAGAGACATGATTACAACCACGATCATTGGAATAAGGCTTTCATTTTCTGCAATCCATAATAATACGAAATGACGAGAAAATACTATGGCACATAAGAACGATGCTATAGATACACAAACAATTTCTAAAAAACTGGCAAAAGCCACATCGCTGTGTTTTAATACTCCATCAAGCGCCAGTTCATTTCTAGCTAAATATTGAATAACATTACTGGGTATATATTTATATAAATTTGCTTTATAATAATATGAATATACTTTTATAAAATTATTATTTACTCCACTTATCAAATCCAATATTATTTTGAAATTAAATGGGGAAAGAAAAAGTAAAATAAATAAATAAAAAACTATCCAAAAACTTGAGACAATAACAGCTTTATTTAGATAATTTTTTATATCAATTCCAATATTATACATCATGATAGATAAATATATTAAAGAAATAATCATTAATATATTACCCGCTAATTTTAAGTATTTTTTCATTTTGTATCTTCCATTTGTAATGAATCATAATTCTACTATATTACTTGTTAAAGATTGTTTTCATAGTCTTTATTAAATTTTTTTCATTATACAATTCGCGCAATATTTTTGCATTATTATTCAGAATTTTTCGGGGAAGTACCTCAAGATTTGAATTCTCAAGTTCCTTTATGTCTTTTATTACGATTCTCTGTTCAACAAGAAATTTGGCCACACTCGTATTTAAATCTAAGTATACCGTTTTACACATTAAAATCATAGAAAAAATATTATTCCCGGCTTCTTGCCTATGATGATTATATATTGCGATATCAACGGAATCCAAAAATTTGAAATAATCTGCTGAATCCATAAAATCAATTAATGGATAGAAATGATTTCCAAATAACTTTTCGCCTAAGTCTTTAATTTTATTAACATATTTTTTCTTTCCGCCATATGACAAGGGACAATAAATTTTGTCAATACTTATTTTCCCTTTCATTATTGCAAAAATATCTTCATGATTGTTTGTTAAAGAAGCTGAATTCCCGATTACAATATTATACCTATCCTTTGTAATATCATTTTCAATTTGTCTGAATAACTCCGGTTTTAGACCGAATGGAAGAATAGAAGGTATCAGTTCTCCCTCTGCATTGTACCACTCTTTTGCCAGCAAATAGTCATTGTTAAATAAAGTACAAATATACTTTATACGTCTTATAACTATTTTTCTAAAGAATTCATAAACTTGATGATACCATCTTATTTTTTCTAAAAATCTGAAAAAATATAAATCCTTTCCCCATATAAGCCAATATGATTTTTTACATAGATTGGGAAATACTGCAAGATATAAAATAAGAGCCGGCGACGCCAAGCAATTAATAATAATTTTATCTGCTTTAAATAAATAAAAAAGCATTCTAATATTTCCTATAATAGAAATGAAGCTTGGTATAAAAAAATTATTGATCCCTGATATTCCGAACCATTCGTCTTTTTTTCCGTAATGTATAAGAAAATGTTCTTTTAAATCGAAGCTATGCTCCACTAAAAATCCGAAAAACGGCTTAGAAAACTTTTTTTGATCATTAAAAATATGCAAAATCATAAAATCACTCCATTAAAAAATATATCATCAGATATATCCGGTCTCATATTTCAAAACTTTTACAATTGCTTTATTCTATCTTTCTGATTCTATATTGAATATCTTCGAGGATCTTCCTGTTCGCCGCTATAATATCTGCTTGCAACCCTGCGATGATAGCTTGTATACCAAGCAGCATTAAAATTGCCACTAAAATCAATGATTGAATGTGGCCTTCTCCTGCTCCATTGAAGTAATAATAAAGAAATCTTATCCCCACGGCAAGCCCTAAAACTATAGAAATAATACCTAAAGTCATAAAAAAACGCAACGGATTGTACATCATAAACGCCCTAATGATAACCGTTGATGATTTTTTCATGTACGACCACATGCTGGAGAATAATCTTGATTTTCTTATTTCCGGATTTGTTCTGATCGGCACTGACGTAATTGCGGTTTTATTCCACCCTGCCTGAATAATCGTTTCAAGAGTATATGTATATTCGTTAATGACATTTAAACGCAGTGCCGCTTCACGCGAATAAGCCCGGAATCCGCTTGGAGCATCCGGAATATCAGTTTTTGAGGCTATTCGTACAACCCAGCTGCCAATGCGTTGAAATTTTTTCTTTCTCCACGAAAAATGATCCGTTTCATCGATTGGCCTTTCCCCAATAACAATATCTGCCTTTTGTTCGATAATCGGCCCTACAAGTTTTTCAATGTCGGCACCGCAATACTGATTGTCCGCATCTGTATTAACGATTATGTCCGCACCCAAATGCAAACAAGCATCAATCCCTGCCATAAAGCCCTTTGCCAAGCCTTTATTCTGTTTGAAAGAAACGATATGATGGACGCCAAGCTCCCTAGCGACTTCAACAGTTTTATCAGTGCTGCCGTCATCAATAATCAGATATTCTATTTCATCAATGCCTTCAATTTGTTTTGGCAAATCATTTATCGTCTGAAGTAAAGTTTGTTCTTCGTTATAGCATGGGATTTGTATTATTAATTTCATAGTTAGCTCTCCTTAATGGGTAGTTCAACGATGTTGGATTCTATTTGTATCCCATATTCAGTCTCAAATTTTAACTGTATTTTCAATATTCCCGAATTTTGTATATATTCCTTTGGTACTAAAGAAGAAACACTTGTGTCTCCTCCAAAAGCAACCTTACCAAATGGCATGTCATTGAAATATATAATACAGGTATCGGCAAAACCCTCGCCTTCTATCGCGATTGCACCATTTCCATCTGGTTGTATATTAAAGTCTTGATCCGCTATAATTTCCGAGGGATAAGTTTTAAGAATTTGCATGCTATGGTTTATTGGCAATTCATAAATATAATAATTTGTATTGTCAATTGAATAGGTTTGCACAGGAGTTTCCCCATATCTATTTCTTGTTAAGAATAACCCCGCATGGGGATTTATTTCATTTAAGTTTAAAACATTATAACCTTCTGATTCACCGCTCCAAAATCTTAGCAAATCTGACGCCGTTGATTTATTAAACATAACAGTATCGCTTATTGTTATATCAATCATTTCATTTCTTGACGAAAATTTATTATAGGCTTTGTATAAGTTTATACCATGAATACCTGAATCATATTGATTTGGAGTCGAAATACTGATAATCATAGTAGCAATTGTAATCAAGTAAATAATGAAGATATACGCGAAATAACAACCTTGTTTAATTTTGTCATTAATTTTAGACATGAAAAGCCCAAGCAATATCACTAGTCCAATAATTATTACAGCTCTTATATGATCCTTAGCAAAATAGTAAACGTCATCACTGTTAACTTCAATCAAAAAATAATTTGATAGTTCAAAGAATTCTTTGTCAACTATCATCGAATATCCGATTAAGGTTAATATAATCGTAACCATAGTTGTAATTATTAATAGGTTTTTGTTAATAGTAAAATTCGTTTTCCAGAAAGCAATTAAAAACAATATGGCCCAGATATATGCAATGTATATTATATACCGTCCAAGAATATATGAAGGTATGGGGTCAATAGCTGATCCCAACCATGAGTGTCTGACTGAGACATATGTTAAGCATAATGTCGTTATAACACTAAATACTAATAGTTTTAATTCAATACTGGTTAGATTTTTTTCTTTTATAAACTTAATGTAAATCAGAATCATCGGTAATAAAAATGAAATCAGAAGTATAATATAGAATGAATATAGCAATACCCATTCTAAGAAAGGATTAAGTGGAGTTAATTTTGTTAATCCACTATATGGATAACCTAAGAAATCCCTTAAATCAAAATCATTATACACGCTTACAATTAACCATGGAATTGAAGATATCAGATAACCAGATATAATTATAATTAATTTTGTAAATTTAAAGTTTTTGAATTGTAGCCTATAAAAATTATTTTTTATTTCAAAATTGATAAATACTAATAATAAATAAAAAGGCAATAAAACCAAAGTGGCATATCTTGTCCATTGCATAAGGCCTAAAATCAATCCAAATAAGAAATATAATCTTATTCTTTGGTCATTTTCTAAATTTAACATTATGTATACAGAAATTAATAATAGCAGGAAATATAAATTCTCGCTCATAATATATTTGGGAAATATATATGCAGAGGGTAACAATGAAATTAACAAAAATCCTAGCAAACGCTTTTTACCCGCGAAAAATAAACCCAATAGCTTCCAGACAATAATAAGCATTATTGAAGATAGGATAATATTAATAATTTTCATTACCAGATAAAAATCATTAAACAAAAAAGATATGCCCAAAATCAGAGGATAGACATATGGATATTGATTTGTAGTCTGTATTATGAAATTTGCATAATCATTGGCAATTTCCTTATAAAGATATTCATCACCAAAGACCGTGGGTCCGTCCATATGGAAAACAATCCATAATTTAAGACAAGCAGTAATAAGTATAATAACTATAACAACTGACTTTTCTTTAAATTCAACTAACATTGGGATACCTGCCCTTTAATATATGCTATCAAGAACCGTTGAGCGATCCATCTATGGTAACCCTTGATAACTGAAAAACTTCCTAAAATTATTTTGCCCATTTACTCGTTTATCTCCACTTCAATCCGTCCTTTATATTCCGCATTTACTCCCTCTCTGTATTTATGTGGAACCCATTTTTTGTTCCATTTCTTTTCAAATATCTTTTTATTAGTCTCAAAAATCTCCCTGTATTTTTCATCATCAAGACTTTTAAATGATCCGCCATCAAAATGGTGGATAAAAGAGTCTTCTGCTATAGCCAGACGATATCCGCATGTTCTAACTGACTCTGCATAGTCATCGTCTTCAAACATCCCAATTTTATAGTTTTCGTCTAAAAGACCGCATTTGTGTATTACATCCGTTTTGATCATTATACAAAACATAGGCAAAGATCTTGGATTTTCAAAGCGTTCATTTATATGTCTCAGAGTATAATTATAGGCGAACCGGTTCATCTCTTCAATGTTATTATAATTGGCGTTTATCTTTGCCTCATTTCCGATTGAGTTCGTTACAGGCCCTATCATGCCCAGATCAGGATTTTGCTCTAAATGTTTTACAAGACTTGTCACCCATCCTCTTGATACTATCGTATCATTATTTAGCAGAAGTACATATTTCCCCGAGCTGTTTTTTATGCCCAAATTGTTTCCTCCTGCAAAGCCAATATTTTCATTATTTAAATAGACTTTGAGAAAATCAGTTTTCCGTTCTATTAATTTATTTAAATATTCACGGGTTCCGTCTGTTGAGTTATTATCAACAATAATTAATTCATAATTTTGATAAGCCGTTTTTTCCAGGATGCTTTCTATGCAAAGCTTATTGTACTCCAAATTATTATAGGTGAGCACTATGATACTTACCAGTGGTACTGCTTTTTTTATATACCCATATATTTCATCAAAACGTGATTTCCAACTATTATTAAAAGCAAATTCAGCACATTCCTTTGCTGATGCCAAAGTATCATCCCCATTAAGGCATGATTTTATTGCTCTTACAAATTCTTCGTTGGTATCGGCAAGATAAACATACTTGTTTCTATATGGCATCAGTTCAGGGATATTGGTTGCAACCACCTTTTTCCCCGCACTTAGGTATTCATAAAACTTCACTGGATTTGTCGCTTTTATCAAATCGGTCGATGTGTCAAACGGTATCAGACAAACATCAAATTCTTTTAAATAATCCGGCAATATGCGATATGGCTGTTCTCCAAGCAATTTTATATTCTTATACTTTATAAGTTTTTCTTTTCCTGACGTTACTTCACCAATAATAATAAAGTCGCAGTCAGGGAGCTTTTCTGCAGCAAAGCATACTTTTTCTACATCAAACCATTCAGCAACAGCACCATAATAACCGATAATTTTACGATTATTGTAAGGGGTGTATTCAAAAACTGAGTGAAAATGGTCATATTCCGTACCATTTCTGACAATAGCGACATTTTTATTATATTTTTTCGCAATATCAAAAAGAAATTGCGAACTGGCAATTATAAAATCGCTTAACTGCAGGAGATTAACACAATTTTCTTTAATTTTTTGTTCGTTTGGGTTAATGAATCCTGTAAAATCATCCATATAGTCAGTAATAATTTTAAATCCATATCTGCTTCTTAAATATTCGGCCCCTTTGATCCAATTCGGATATTCAACCAAAGCTACGGCATCCCGTATAAAATTGGCTTGAATTAGATTATCAATTTTAGAAAACAATTCTTTCTCCTGCCCGTTCCAATCCGTTTGATATATTTGAGGATGGATTGCATTGGAAAAATATATACCATAGAGATTATCTTGAATTTTTTCAATAGTATCGTTGGCTGAAACGTGATGGCCAGCATTAATGTAAAATACCCTATGCCCATTATCCGCATATAACTTGGCAAAATGCTGAGGCCGTTGGAAACGGAAATTGTAATCAATAATCGACAATACTATAACATCGTATTTTGAATATTTATAATTTAAAATGTCATAATTTAAATTCAGAGCCTCGTTATTATTTGTACTACTTTTTTTAAAAGACTCAATAAGGCTTCTTTTATTTTCTAGTTTATTTATTATGTGATAAAGTGGATTGTATTTATGTTCGTTATAAACACAGTTACGATTTATTAACCAATTGATAAATTCTCTTTTTTCCTTTAAGCTGCCTTTTAGTAATTGCATTTTAAATCTATACAGGGCATGTACTAATTTAAAAGATTTATTTTTCAACATACTATAACATTGAGCTAACGCACTAGTATTTATATTCTCTAAGAAATCTTTTTCTGAAACTGCCAACTGTAGTTTTTCATTCAGAGAATTAATGCTATTTTGTAGATCTGAAATGTCTTTATTTAATGCGGCAATTTTTGTATTTCCGGCATCTATAATGTTATTCTTTTCCAGTAATATTTTTTTAAGATCATCTATTTCATTATTAGTCTGTTTAAATTGTTCGATTTCCTTTTTTAATCCATATATTTCTGCATTAAGGTTGAAAATTTTTGTTATGTTTTCAGTTTCACTCTGTATTATGCGCTTACGATCCTTTAAAATGACATCTTTTCTTTTTGAGGCAAAATAGCTGATCAAGTAACGTTCATGATCCGGTAAGAATCCGTTATCAAGGAGGATGCTAAAAGAATCGGCAAATTGGGAGTCAGCTAAAGCAGTATTAAAGCAGTGCTTTGTAATTGAATCGCCTAAATAATATCTAATAATATTTTCATATCCAAAAGATGAAATGACTTCTTCAAAATTAGTCCTAAGATATTCCTCACCATAAGGCCAATCATTCTTAGCCATACGGACATGCCTCATAAGCAAATATGCTATTGATTCCGGATTCGGAACCAATAGCAGCAAATTATCTGCATTTAACTGTTGAATAGAATGAAATGCATTAATAATGGATGCATCATTAAAATGTTCCATCACACCACTGTTCCATACAAGGGCATATTGGGCAAAGTCATTCCCATTAAGATTTAATATGTCGGCACATATAAACTCACCGCCAACACCATAATATGCATATGTCTGCTTGGCTTTTTCCAGAGATACGGTACTGAAATCAAGCAATGTGGTCTTATAACCTTTCATCGCAAGAACCGCAGATAAATGCCCGCTGCCGCAGCCAAGTTCCAATATTTCTGCATTTGGTAAAATGCCTTGCTTTATTAAAATGTCAGCAATTCCAGCCGCAAGTTCAAATTCACCTTTTTCAATCTCAATTGAATATTCTCCTGCAACCGCATCCCATGTCTCCTTTAATGGCGTAGCTTTGTCCATCAATCTTAAAACTCCTTTACCATACCAATACTGATTAACTGTTTTGCATATATCGACTGCAGACAGTATCCACATCTCCATATTCAATTAGCATTCCTCTATTGAGCCATATCGCTTTAGAGCACATTTTCTTCACTTGTTCGATATCGTGAGATACTAATATCAAGGTCATGCCTCTGCTCAGCAAATCATTCATCTTTTGTTCACATTTTTTTTGAAACGACACGTCTCCTACAGATAATATTTCATCAACGATTAATATTTCTGGTTTTACTATTGTGGCAATCGCAAATCCTAATCTTGCATACATTCCGGAAGAATAGTTTTTAACCGGCACATCGACAAATTCCCACAATTCCGCAAAATCTATAATATCTTTAAAGCTCTGCTCCATAAACCTTCTCGAATATCCTAAAACAGCTCCGTTTAAATATACATTCTCCCGTGCCGTCAGGTCGGGATCAAAGCCGGCGCCTAGTTCAATCAACGGCGCTATGCTGCCATTGACAGTGATGGCACCTTCTGTAGGTTTATAAATCCCTGAAATCAGTTTGAGCAGCGTGGATTTGCCCGATCCATTACCGCCGATAATCGCAAACGGCTCTCCCTTTGGAATTTTAAACGAAATATTCTTTAAAGCATAGAAGTCTTCATTGGAATTTTGGCGTTTCAAAAATTTAACAAAATGCTCTTTAAGGCTATCCACTTTTTCTGTGCTTAAATTAAATTTCATCGTTATATTATCTACTATTACTGCGTATTCTTCCATAGTTCCTCACAGATACAAGACAAATTTGTCTTGTGCTTTTTTAAATACATATAAGCCCACTAGCAGGGAAGTTATTGAGAAAGCTAAACAAACTAAATTCGATCTAAGGGTTGGAACCTGCCCATATAAAACCACCTCCCTGAATACCGCAATATAATGAAATAAAGGATTAAATTTCATTAATGCTCTTGGAAGCTCGGGCAATATATGTGCCGGGTAAAATATAGGGGTTAAATACATCCAAGCAGTCAATATGACTCCGTATAAATGCATAATATCGCGATAATATACGGATAGAACAGATAGAATCATTCCTGCTCCCAAAGCAAATATAAACAAATATATAAGAGGAAGCGGAAAGAATATGATTGTCCAGCTTATCGGCGTCCATGTTATGGCAAACATAATTATAATTGCAACCAGAGAAAACAGCAAATTTATAAAAGAGGACACTGTTCTTGACAAAGGGAAGATATATTTCGGTAAAGACACTTTACGAATCAAAGATCCTCCGTTTATGATCGAGGACATGGATAAGGTCGTTGCCTCATTGAAAAAATTGTAAAGTATAAGTCCGGTAAGCAAATACATCGGATAATTATCTATTTCAAAGCGAAACATATAGGAGAACACAATGGATATAACCGCCATCATCAGTAGAGGATTCAACAGACTCCATGCATAGCCTAATACAGATCGCCTGTATTTGACTCTGAGATCCCTTATAACTAATTGATATAACAATTCCCGATATTTCCAAAATTTTATTATATAAGGCATCATTATTGTTCCCTCAATTTAACGGTTTGATCTGCTTGATTATGGCGTCTAATCTTCTGCTTCTGTCATCCCAATTGTTTTTTATTATAAAAAAATCTGATTTTTTAACTCTAATGTATTTTGCTTTCTGTATTGCTTCAGCAAAAGACGCTTTTTCATCATAGAAGACTATCTGCTCGTTATTAAAATGCTTAAGTTCTTCCCAGTAAGATGAAACAATTGATTTCCCTAATGCTATATATTCGTATAATTTAACGGGATCAACTCCCTTAATCAGATCTGTTACGATAAAGGGGATTAATACAATTTTTGCTTTCTTAACATATTCTAAAGCAATGTTATGCCCCAAGGCCCCGGTAAATACTATGTTAGGTGGTGCTTTCAAAACGATTTTTTTTACTGCGCCAGAAATAGGGCCAACCATATAAATATAGAAATCCTCATTCTCTATACAATACTGATAAAGAGTTTCAAAATCTATCCACGAATCAATCGTTCCAACATATACTGCGTTATTCTCATTTAACATGACATTGTGATTTGAGGTACGCTTATCGATATTGTTCACGACGGCATTCCTTATTAAACAAAACTTATCGCTGCTTATTCCATATTTTCTTTGTATTCTCTCCGCGATCGCATTCGAACTTGTAATGATCTTTATTGCTTTGTTGGATAAATTTAATTCGCTTGTTTCCATGAATGATTTGGAATTCCCTGTATAAAAGTCGGGGACAATATCCATGCAATCATATAGTATAGGCTTGCGTTTCAAGGTTTCAGTAAGGTAGTTATACTGAAAAGGGTATGTTAAAATCACAATTTCATAATTATCATTTTTAAAAGCTTTTTTGCATATTATTGCATTGACTTTTCTTGAAATATTTAATTTTGCACTTCCCCGCAAACCACGAATTTCCTTAACTTTGAAATTTCCATCCTTAAAATTTGATTTTTGCTTACCTGTCGCAATTGAAAAAAAGGTTACGTCATGTCCAAGTTTCGACAACGCTTCAGGTAAAAAATGTGGTCGCTGTTTTATCCAACTCCAGGGAACTTGAGAAAAATACAATATATTCATATTCCCTCACTATTTAAACAAAAACTAACGTAAGCACTATTGCATTAAACTAAATTTCTAAATATCTATTTATAGCATTTTTCCACTCCGGCAACCGCTTAAAACCTGCTTCATCCAGACTTTTCTTGCTCAGCCTGGAATTTTTGGGGCGTATTGCCTTGGTTGGATACTCTTCTGTGGTAATATGATTTACTTTAGTGTGGCGGTTGGCAGTTTTGAAAACTTCCTCGGCCAGTTCTGCCCAACTGCAAATCCCCTCATTTGTAGCGTGATAAGTACCATATTTATCCGTAACAACCATGTCGCATAAAAGCGGTGCCAGATCCGCAGTGTAGGTGGGGGAACCGATTTGATCCGATACCACGCTGATTTCGTTCCTTGCTTCTGTTAATTTAAGCATTGTTTTTATAAAATTATTTCCGTTCACTCCGAAAACCCATGAAGTCCTCACTATAAAATAATGATCCAATATCGCTTTAACAGCCAGCTCACCGTCTAATTTTGTCTTTCCGTAAACGTTGAGCGGACCTGTTAAGTCATCTGTTTCGTAATAACCGTTTCCGTCTCCCGGGAAAACATAGTCCGTGCTAATATAGACCATCTTTGCCTCTGCCTCTTTACAAGCTTTTGCAATGTTCCCCGGACCTTCGGAATTCACTGCTCTGCATAAATCCGGATTATCTTCCGCCTTGTCCACTGCGGTATAAGCAGCACAATGGATCACCGCGTCCGGCAGATAATTTACAATAAATTTATGAGACGCTTTTTCGTCTTTGATATCAAAATCCGATATATCAACTCCCAGGCATTCAATTTTTCTTCTATTGAGTTCTTTAACTACATCGTATCCAAGTTGTCCATCGACCCCCGTCACCAATATTTTCATCTATATCTTTCCTCTTTTTATCTTATTTAAAGCAAATTGAAATATAAAATCAGGCATTTTTAACATAACCAACTCAAATAATGATATATTATAATCCAAAAGCCTGTATTTCCAGATGGTTTTGGCTTGCGTTACATCACCGTTATAATAGGCTGTTCTTGCTTTTGCCCATTCTCTAATACTGCTGAATTCCGGGACCTTTTCATTGATATTTCTTTTCTCAAGCTGCAGGATGCGGTCGAGAAACTCTTGGATTTTATAATTATAATAATCTTTTTTGTTTTTTACTCTGGTAAGCGTATTCGTCTGGTTTTCCTCATGGATTCGATAAAATACAAGCGGGTTTTTATATAATGCAAATTCTCCGTCTATACTTGCCATCAGGGCCAGATAATGGTCGTGTACCATTTCCATGATAAATGGAAGCGAGCTTTTCGCTACATCCGATTTTATCAGCATTGTACATCCGATTACAAAGTTTTTGATCAATAATTTTTCTGCAAGTCCTGAGCCCTCATATAATAAGTGCCTCTTTCTTAAAGCGGTAATACTATCCGCAGTTATTTCACCCCGTTCGTTAATAAGTTGAACATCGGAATATACCAAATTGATTTTATCTTCTATAAAGCAACCTATTAGGGTTTCTATTTTATCCTCACGCCACACATCATCCTGATCGCAATAAGCGATATATTCTCCCTTGGCAAGGGTTGTCAATTTCTCGAAAGCTTTAGTGGAACCCGTATTTACTTCATTCCGAAATACCTCAAACGGAATCCTTGTAATACATTCTTCTATGCATGCATGGATTTCTTCAAATGACACCTTATTGGAGCAAT